>JAYYZF010000074.1:0-7579 GCA_036340215.1 Pseudomonadota bacterium
ATGCGCCACCAAAAAGGAGAACTCCTCCCGGATTTCCACCTAATCCTGGCAACACCTTGATTGATGATGATTGATTTTTCTGAGGAAATAAAAAATCTTTTGCCTCACTAACTAGTTCAACTCTCATCTTATCGCCCATATATTTATTTTTTAGCTCTTCTAGGATGTCTTCATGTAATTCATCTGAGACTAATGATATATTAGAAGAGTCATCATCTACTTTGACTTCTAAATCTCCTGAATCCTCAAAAAAGATATGCTTATTTAAATCTTTAAGAGTCCCCTCCATTTTTTCCTTTGAAACAGATTCTGATAGAGACTCTGAGCTATCTTTCAAAGCGCCATCAACTTTACTCATTGCTTGGCCTTTACTTGAAGAGGCGATTCTTGCTCTTACTTCCTGCTTATCTGCCAAAACCAGATCAATTAAAGCTTCCAATTTTGACTTTAAATCCTCTCGAAAAATACCATTAATAATATTAAGCACACGATTTTTCTTAAAATCTTGAGGAAGACCTTCTGCCTTCTTAATGTATTCTCGCAAATCATATAAGTTTTTGTGGGATATATTATCTAAATTGGTTAATGTTGCTAACAAAGACTCTTCTTCAGGTGTTTTAATATTCTTTCTCTCGAGATGATCTAGCAGTAATGGTAGATTAAATGAGGGATTACCTGTCAAGGTATTTCTAGAGGACTGCGGCATACTTATTCTCCTAAAATAATATTCTTATTATATTTATAGCACATCTTCATAAAAATGCTGGAAATACTTATTTTATTTAGATTTATTTCTTTACCAAATAATATTGGCATCAAAACCAGGAAGCTTACAATCATTTAATGATAATCCAGAAACTTGCGGCGAAAGATCTAATCTCCTAAAAATATTACTAACGCCGAGTAACATTTCATCAGATAATTCCGTGTATTGTTGCCCACTATTTAAAGCTAATAATCCTGTGTGAGATGGATACAACTCTATTTGCTTCATTAGCTCATTATATCTCACTTTATTGCCACGAAAATTATCCAAAGGATCAGTTATAATATCTCTATTATGGCTTCGATTTAAAATATTTAGAAAATCAGGTGAGATTAGCTGAGAGACCATTTTAGAAGAATCAGGGTGACAACAAAGTATTACTTTCACAAATGTCTCCTCCCAAGTTAAGGATCTTTTCTCGTCACTAAAAGTTTCTAGTAGTTTACCCAAAAAATTGTTTAGCTGGTCATTAGTAGCAAAAGAAAAGAAAATTGCCAAATCATCTATCTTAAACTGAGTAGCATCATTAATATTATTCTCAAAACCTTTTAAAATTTTATTCAAAAGCATATCTTTTTGTTTAAATGCATCTAACAAGTTCAGCTGACTTAAAACCTGACCTAGCATTCTTGCGCCTATTTCATCTGATGCTAATTCAGCATATTTATTTCTTAAATCCTCAGAAAAATTTTCGAGATTTTCGGCATTTCTTGGAAAGCACTGCTTAAGAACTTTTACTATGATGTTATGCTGATCGTTTACCGGAAAGATACCGTCAAGAGTACCGTCATTTAAGCAAGAGCGCAGTAGTATTTCCTGAAACTCTTTTGTTTTGATTAAATCATTTCTTACAGACTCAGTCATTTGATTCAGCAAACTTACAATACCGTAATTTGAATAATGATGTGCCATATAAGAAAGTAAATCTTGAATACTAGAGCTGGAGCCCTCAAAAACTTTTTTACTAATAAAACTTACAGCTTCTGCTAATTCTTCAGAACTAGTGAAAGTAGAGAGTAAGTTATTTATCATTAGCAAATCATGCAATTGTAAGCTAAAGTTATTGTCTTCAATTTTGTCTAATAGCTGATTCAAACTCTCTGCTTGAGCTTGTCTTGTAAGCTCGTCTTGTGAAAAAAAATTTTTGAATAATTGTTCCATTTGTTCGGAACTGTCCTCACTATATTCTAGCTGCGAATTTATATACTGCATACAAATAAGCTGCTCGCGCACATTTTTAATATTACTCCACTCTTCAGCATTTATCGCTTCTCCATGGCGTAACTTTTGCAATATTGAGATAAATTCATTTTTTTCTGATTCTTGTAATATATTTTCAATAGCCATAACATTAAATCCTTATTTTACTAGCACTTATAAATATATAGCACGTTTCAAGAAAAACTTCTGAAAGTTATTTTAATTTCTAGGAAAATGAGCTGATTTACTATTACTTAATAAATCTCTAATTTCACCAAATTTCAGAAATACATCTTCATTTTCATCTACATGTTTAATATTTTTTTCAGCTTCAGTAATAAGATTTTGCAAGTTAGTATCCGAGGAAAAAATATTTAAGAACTTCCCACTGTCCTCTTCGTAAAAATCAACAATGAAGTCAGGATCCGTAACAGTATTGTATAATTTACTACCAATCTCCAATTTACTGAGAAAATTGGCAAGGTCTTCTGTAGAAGAATCTGAAAACAACTCAGATTGTTGAGCTGGATCGGCATATACGCAAAACATTGCAAAATCGTTAGGATCATACATGTCCTTTTTGGCAGTAAATCTGAACATTGAAAATATAGATATATTTGACTTTGGCTGCTTGGTTTCTGGGGGCTTTTTATACTCAGTTATAAAGTCTATGGCAGTCTTACGGCCCTCCTGAATTTTTTCTATTTGTGATTTATAGTACGGTGCATATAGCTGAGCACTGTTTGTGGATTTCATATCATTATAAATATCATCTAATTCAGCACTATCAAGTTTAAGAGGATTAGCTACTTTTTCATAAATACCTACAACCTCTAATAATTCCTCATTAAATTCTTTTTCTTCAAGATTATATTTTTTATTGAAACATTTATCCAATCGAGCAGTATCATCTTGAGATAAACCACCGTATACTCGGGCAAGACCAAGTAAATAGTTTGTAGGGTGTGCCTCACATGCACTATATAACTTATCAAGATAATAATTCTCATCTGAATCCAAAGATACAATAAAAGTCTTTTTATCTCGAAAAAGATCTTCATAGCGAGCAGGATTTCCAGGTTCTAGCATTTTTTGAATATAATCAACATTTGCTCTATCAATATCTTGATCTCCCGGGCCATTATTATATCCAATTACTTTGTTCAACTTTTCATAAAGATCTGGCTGGAGAAAACATGAAATTGCCTTATGTGCACGAATATAAGAAAAATCCAGTTTTCCATTATCATTCTTTAATAAAAAATCCAAGAATTCCTTAAGAGATTGAGAGTTATTTTCACGCTTTCCTGGAATACTTTTTGCCATAGATTTTAGTACATCTATTATTACACCCTCCTCACCAAAACTTAGCAAGTTCAACATATCTCTGACAGAAATGTTCTCATGTTTCTTTAATGATGTAGAAATTGCTCTTACAGAAATAGCAACTAGATCATCCCGTGCAGTAACTGCCCTTTCTATACTGCTATTGGGATAAGTACGATGAACAGATTCAGGCTGGATATTTAAATTTGTTTTAGCTTTATGTTCTAACTTATCGGCAATTTGATCAAGTAATGCGGTGTTTTTAGAAATAACTTCATAATTTTCTGTAACTAAAGTTGCTTTTGCAAGCTTAATCTTACCGTTATTCAGGTCATTAGCTTGCTGCACTAATTCTGATAATAACTTATACTCCTCCTGATTTAAGTTATTAATATCCTTGTATTTTAATTTTTCTAATATTTTTTCAAGTTTTGTCATTTTTTAGCTCTATTTTATACTTACCACCTATATATAGCTTAATTTATTGAATAATTCTCATTTAAATTCTTAATAGCGTACAGTTTACATAAAGTAGATAATCAAGCCTCTCTTATGTTTAAGTATATCTGACAAGAAGATATTAAAGATGAAAAGACTTATAGTTGACCTGCAAAGATTTTTGACTTATTGTCGATTAATTATCAAATAAATGGGAAATTAAAATGTCCAAAAATAAAAAAACAAACAATGCTAAGCTTAATACTAACACTGATAATTTTGAACTAAGCGCAGACGATATACTCATAAATGTAGACTCAAGCTCTATTAAGCAGAGTTTTAGAGAAGTACCAAGTACAACAGAAACAACTGCAAAAATAATAAAGACAACTAAACAAAATGAAAAAAACACAACAAAAGAGAATGAAATAACGAAGAAAAATACTTTAAAATAAGCAAATTAACCATTAAGGACTATTAAACAATATTTAAGTATTGAAATAATAAAGAGAAATACATGTTTAAAAAGAAAATTGTAAATTATATTTTTGACCCCAACTTCTTATATGCTGTGCTAGCAATAAGCATTGTATCTGGTATTACAATACTAAAAATTAACTCTAATATAAGAGACTATGAGATCGCTGTAATAGGAGTAACAATTCTTGCTGTTATATATGTCCATAATAATTATTCAAAATTACAACTAGTAAGTCTGAATACTACCAAACCTCTTACTCAAAAAAAGGTTGAAGATAGTATCTCAAATAATTTTAACGTTAGAGAAAAAAAAATTCAGCAGCCGAATATTATTGATCAAGATCATGATAACCCTCGTATTTAGATAGCGCCCCCATGTAAACAGACTAGATATTAAAAAGACCTAAACTTATATCCTTATAACAAAGTAATTCAATATATGTGTATTTGGTAAATATTACATTGTTAATAGCTCCACCCATTCTAAAATACAAAGCAAATTTAACTGCTAAGATGAATGAAAAATTTGTTCTTTAGAAAGCAAAAAAAGTAAATATACTATTTAGCACAAAAGTGTTATACACTAAGAAAATTAAAGGAGTAATTAATTGTGTACTTTACTAAAAATAGCCTTGAATCACTAAAAGTAAAGGAGCAGATCATAAAATTTTCAACTGTAGGATTTTTTACTACAGTTCTAAATTATATAATATTCTTTTCTCTTTATGTTTTTTTAGATCTTCATTATTTGTTAAGTGCAGCTATTGGTTTCATCTGTGGTGTTGCAGTTGGGTTTCTATTCAATAAACTCTGGACGTTCAAAAGCGATAAAATTATAAACGGGGAAATATTCCAATACTTTGGCGTATATATATTTAACTTAACTCTAGGTTTATATGCTCTAGAAATATTAGTATCCGTTTTTCAATATGATCCTAAAATAGCTAATATGTTTGTAATAGGTTCGACATCAGTATTGAATTTTCTTGGGATTAAATTTCTAGTTTTCAAAAAATAGAGTAATATATTAAAATCAAAAAACACTACAGCTTCGGTTATTATGACAACTAGACCAAATAAAAATTTATTAATACTAGGGTTTATTAGTTTAATTTGCGCTACAGTTAGTACTTTTCTTGGAAATACATACCCTATATTTGCAACTTTTTATGATCTATGGCTACCCCAAATATCTGGACACGCATTGCAGAGTGGCTTACAACCTCATATTGATTTTCATAGTCCATTTGGAATTTTGTATCATAAACTTAATCAATTAAATTTTCATTTGATAAATTCACTGCCGAATTTGCTACAAAACTTTGACATAAACATGCTAAATTCACTTTTTTTTGCCGCTTTGGTTGCTATAATTTTCTTCTTAATGCAAAAAAGCTCAACAAAAAATATCTCTGGGTTAATTCTATTGCTGATTATATCACTAATTCTACAAATGAGGCCTCTAAGTAATATCAGTCAACTAATTCACTATAACGATATGGCTTGGTGCGGGATCTATAATAACCAAATGCTGGGTATCATACTCTTACAATTTAGCCAAGCAACTAACTTTCAGAAAAACTATGCTGAAAAAAATATAAAAATAGGAGAGATACTGGTAACAGCAGTCATCCAAGCCATATGCGTTTTTATAACTTTCAACTTCAAAGTAAATTTTGCCTTAGCAGCAATAATTATAAACATTAGTATAATGACAATTCTTTGCAAAAAACACGCTATCAAGTATTTTTTTGCGGCAACAAGCACATTCGTGTTCTTAACAATACTAACTGTATTTTGGTTTGAATATTCTTACCAGCACTACTTCATCGACTTAGTACAAGCAATGGAAGCAAAACAAGATTTAGGAGATATTATTTCATCAAGGCCTTTACAGCTCTTACAATTTTTTAGCGTAATATTTCTGTATAATTTAGCAACATGTCGAATAAGATATTTTTCTCAACCCACATTTCTGAACTATAAACTTAAAGAACTACCCTTATCTTTCTTGAGAATATTAGTAAAGAAATCTAATGAAATGTATAAGAAAGTTATGGAGGAAAAAAGAGTTTTTTTCTTCGATCTTATTAACAGTACCATTATTATAAGCATGATTGTAGGTGATACCCTTTATCCAAATGGATTAGCACATGCTCTCTTAATGCTGTTAATTTTTATCACCATTCATGCGAAAAGTGATCTAATGAATAAAATGAGTAATATAATTATCTGGCTTCTAATAGGCATAAATATTTTGGCCCTCATAATTATCACTAGCTATAAAATTGGAATTACGGGACATAATAACTCACACAATATCATTAAAACATCTAAAAAAAACTTTGAGTTTATAGTAGAAAATTATTCTGGACTGGATAATTTATACAATACTATCTATAAAGAAGATAAGGAGAAACTTAAAGATTACTTAATTGCACAATCATATAGCTATAAGCCATTCAAACATAACTGGCGAATCCCTTTTAATAACATAGAATATATCGCCATGATTAATGAGGGGATCCGCACCATTGAAAAATTAAATATTTACGAGTCAAATAAAATACTTATGCTTGCTTTTGCTAACCCATTACCTATGCTGTTAAACAAACCATACCCTAAAAATCAATATCAGTGGCTCGACATTTTTATCACATTTTCTCCCAGAAAATTAACTTTTTTAGAGGAAATTTTTATGAATTCTGACATCGTATATATGCCACTACTGACTCCAGATAAGCATATTAATCCAGCGGCGCAAACTTTCATGAACTGTAGTTTTTATCGCTGGAATAATGTACATAAAAATTATGTACTGGTTAATGTAAGTAAGTATGGGCTAACTTTTTCTAAAAAAGGTGTTACTCCTGCACAAGAAATACCCTTAAATAATACCAGTAATATACTGACTAAATGTAATGATATTGAAAAAAGTATTTACAATGATTACAACATAAGGAACAAAGGATAAATTATGTATTTAAATAATATAAAAAGGTTTCTCACTGTTATTTTATCTTTAATTATATTCACATCTTTCTTCGGCACAACTTATCTAATAAGTATACCGCATGGGATAATTTCCACATTACTAATGCCAATTATTAGTGGTGACAATATGAGTAAAGTGGGATTTTATGAGCAACTTCATAGTAATTTTGGAGCAATATACCATATATTCAATCTTATCGGTTTGAAATTCATAAATAGCACACCAAAACTTCAACTTTTTGATTTAATCCCGCTTACATCATTTTTCTGGGCAATTTTGTGTTGTTTTTTTTATTTACTTTGTAATTATAGCTTAGAGAAAAAATACAAAATATCTAATATTATTTTATTATTTGCAATATCCTCTATCTTTCA
>JAYYZF010000075.1:0-54073 GCA_036340215.1 Pseudomonadota bacterium
TGCTGCTTTATTTGTGAAAGTTATAGCTAAAACTTCATCTATGTCTTCTTTTATATCTACTAATGCAGTTAAGTATCTTGTGATAAGGAGATGAGTTTTACCAGAGCCAGCTGGTGCCTGAATAATGAATGATTTACTAATATCTAATGCTTTAATTCGAGCCTCTGAATCAACGAGATTTTGCATTTACAGTTACTCCTGATTTTTAAGTTCCCAAATGCGGCATAATCTTTGATACTCACAACTATAACATATAGATTTTACTGCTGGATTAAGAATTGTGGAACCATTAGAATAAGATCTTATCATTTCTGATATTTGAGTTTGCCAATAGTTCTCCAGATTTTGCCAATCTGAAAAGTAATTTTGATATTTTGTTTGAAGCCCATTAAAATAATGAGACTCCTGCGTCAGACCAGAATAACAAACCTTTATGTGGTTAATTTTTATGAAACTGATAGCAGCTAGTTTATTTTTATAGTTAAGACTGTAAATTGGCATTTGTGGGTCTGATATCCGTTCACCAAACCAGGCTGCAGGACTGGCAACCCCAGTTTTATAGTCAAGAAGGATATATTCATTGTCGTTTATTTTATCAATCCGATCAATAACACATTTTATGGTGATGTCAGATACATTAATATTATGTTTATGCTCTATACTTGCAATAGAAAATTTAGGGCGTTCGCTCTCAAGTACAAAGAATTCTTTTAACATTTTGCTAATTATATTAATCTCAGATTTTATGTAATTAGAATTTCCTGATCGAGGTTTATTCTGTAAGTATTTTTTGACTGTAGATTTTATCTTATTTTGAAGGAAATTTTGCTGTTCATCTGTTAATTCTTGTTGAGGTTGTGCTTTAAATTTTGTGAAGTAATTCTGTAGAATTTCATGAACTATTATGCCTTTATCTCTGGGATTTAGCCCTAAGTTAGCATCTGATATATCTTTCAAGCCTAACCTGAACTTTGCAAATCCACGAAAGTGACAGTTTTGATGCTCCTTTATGTGATAAGTCCCTATTTTCTTTTCAGAGCCTGTTAGAGTTACGTGCTCTTCAACATTTTTTCTAATAGTATTTGAATTAAGCTTTTGTTTATGCTCGCATTGTGATATTTCTAAGAATTTCTTGGCCAATATATTATTTTCTTTGAAGAAGAGCTCCACAGGGTTTATGTTGTTTATATCTTTAGCACCATCATTATTATAACTTATTACAACTTCCTCCTGTGACATGACCATATTTTTAATATTTGCTATATGCTTATTTTCTATTTCTTGGTGGTCGGTGTTATATAAATTATATTTTTTATAAATGGCCTTAGGCAATAACCCTTGAGCTTTTTTTGTGGTATTTAGAGCTTGATCAAAGTTTGAGTACCATGCAAGCTTACAGGACCTGCCAGGCGCTTCTTTATAATCATATACTTGAATTTTACAATCGTTATTTGACTTTTGAAACTTATAATTAGTTAGCAAATTTTTAAAGATAATATTTGCCTCAGATACTTGTATTGGCTGTTTAAATTCTTTGTAGCCTATCAATTGCTGCATTATTTCATAAGTTTTTTCTATTTCGTGTGAATTTATAGAATCGCTATTATACCAGCCGGATATACATAATAATTCACTTAAGTTCTCTATATATTCATGGAATATTACTTGATCTGGTATTGATTTTAGCTTTGTGAGAAACTTTTCAATTTGTCTTACAACTTCATCTTGTTCGGAGTTGAAGATATACAGTAAAATATCTGAAATAGTGACTTTTGTCATGAATACGTCATAATTTTCCCTTTCTTTTTTGAGTAGTTTTGCTAGTTTAATTTTTTTTAGCCCCATACTCTTAAACAAAAAAGGACTCTCAAAACAAGCTATGATATCGTTGAGCTGTACTTGTGGTGATATAAGTTGTGTTATATGTCCGATCGCATCAATGCTTGGATATGAGATGATACTTTGATTATTATTAAAGCTTATTACATGGTCTAAGTTAGAATTAGTGTGCTCTATAAAAGCATTATTTAGTGCTCTTTTTACTCTAAATATATTATTACTCAGATTTGGAACGAATATAGCAACTTTATCTTTGTTAGTATTTTTTGATGAAATCCATTTTTTTGTTTCTTGGAAGTTATATTCATAATTATTTTCGTTTTTTAATAAAGTAATATTTTCCTCGAATTTTTGTATAGATAAAAGTGAAATATCATGGGGGTCTTTTAAAAAATTAATAATTTTAAATGTTAATGGTGTTATTTCCTCTACTAATGGCAAGTCTAATATCAACTTGTCAGTTAAACTTACATATAATTCTTTCTTAAAATTAAGTAGTTCTTGCAAAAAATGATTATCGTCAGTCATGTTTTGTTGAGATAATTGATCTCTATATTCATTATAAATTCTACTTAACTTAATATCAGGTCCTAATAAGATATCTTTAATATCCGAAAACTTAATTTCCCATTTAATTATTTCATCAAATGTTTTTATCAGTTTATGGCTAAGAGCAATGATTTCATGACAATCAACCTGTTTTAGATGGTTTTTCAATATATATATTAACGATAGTTGCTTATGCTGTTTGCTTACAATTATTTTTCTTCCAAGTAAGTCTTCATATAACTTTTTAAGCCAAGCATATATCGGTAGCACCTTAGGAATTTCACAAATTGTGGGGTTATGTTTAAGTTTATTTTTTATGAGTAAATTCAGGTAGTAATTAGCTTTATTTTGAGACAAAGTTAACAAGGTATAATTATTCTTGTACATAGTTAGCTCATCTAATGAAATTACATTCTTATAATGATTTTCAAGATGTATGGTTCTGTGTGTAAGCATATGATTTTACTTGCATTTAAAATTGGTGTTCAAATATTGAACAATGTGTTTTTGTGCTATATTTTATCGGTGTTTGCGGGTGATAAATGTATCTTATTAACAAACTTATCCACAGAAAATGTGGGTAAAATTAACTGCATTTCAAAACAAGCACTTAGGTGATTTTACATCTTTGTGGGGAAGAATAAAACACAATATCAATGGATTTTTATATAAGTAATTAAGATAAGTATTTTTAAGATAATATAAAATGATTTATTATCTAAACAAGGTAATATTTATATTACGTATGTTTAGTAAAAAATTTAAACGGATTTATTATGAGGTCACCAGTATTTGATTCTATTATAAGAGAATCGTCAGATAATATATTATTTAAGGAAATATATGTTCGTAGGCAGATGAATTTAGGAGCAATGTCATTTAAAACAATAAAAGATAGTGATGATGATATAAATGAAAGCAGTACTAATCTTTCAGATTATTATGATGATGAGGACATACAGTTAGAAGCTGTCTTACATAATGCAATAGAGCTTGAGTATATGCTTTCAGATTTTAGTCCTTCATTCGAAGTTATAAAAGTTGCAGTAGTCAAAGAACCTTTGCTGTATGATAAGTTATCTTCTGCGCTACAGTTGTTATACGATGAGT
This sequence comes from Pseudomonadota bacterium, assembly GCA_036340215.1. Classification (GTDB taxonomy): domain Bacteria; phylum Pseudomonadota; class Gammaproteobacteria; order Comchoanobacterales; family Comchoanobacteraceae; genus JABJPE01. The sequence goes on from JAYYZF010000075.1 coordinate 3,499, forward strand.
ACTTATTACCAATAGCAGACATGAAAAAAAAATTTATAATGGATGCAATTGCACTTGTTCGTGTTAATGGATTACTCTTAAAAAGCTTAAGTTATGATATTAGATCCAATGAAACTGTGCAAAAATATGCTGTTCTAAATAATGCCACTGCGCTACAATTTGCAATTAATCCGACTTTAGAGGTAATAAAGCTTGCTTGGCTAAAGAATAATGGTGTTGTTGATATTAAATATCAGGAAGAATTAACGAGTTTTCTCATTAGAGATAAGCTGCTTTTAAGATTTTTTTTGCAACACTATCCAGATGCTACTATATTTTCTAAATTTGATAGCAATTTTCTTAATTCCCCAGAAGAAATAGCGCCACTTTGTTCTTATACTTTCACAAGTAATGCCTGTATGCTTGCTTTTGTGGGAGAATTAGTAAGAAAACATAAGGGCATTATTGCATTACGAGTTTTACTTAATCCAGCAGAAATAGCTCATATACATGAGGAGCTTATCCCGGATAGAGATTTTATTAAGCTTTTGCTGAAATTAAACCCAAAAGCTTTGGGTTATTTGCCAGAAAACTATCGCAAAGATGAAGAGATTGTCAATTCTGTTAAGGAAATGGATCCAACCGCCGCATGTTTTTCCTTGTTGCCCCAGGATGTTGAGTATTATGGGGATTTTTCTAGAAAAGAAAATGTTGATAGTGTTTTCGCTACAGGTCCAAGTGTTTTTAAAAATATCCCATGAAAACTCTGACGTAAATTATTATTTATAAAAGATAATCCAAAACACTCTGCTTTTAGTATTCTTTTTCCTAAGTAAATAGATCATCCTTATTTCTTGTTTTCAACGCTTTTAAATGAAACAGTTACAACTAAGCCAGATTCAGCCTCGCTATTATCATTGATAACAATATCAGCACTATGAATATCTACAATTTGTTTAACTATACTTAACCCCAGCCCACTTCCTGTAGCTTTTGACCCAATAACACGGAAGAAGCGCTCGAATATTCTTTCTTTGAATTCTGCAGCAACTCCTGGGCCATTATCTTGCACTATCAGTTTAATTTTCTTATCTGATCTAAGTATTTTAATTGTAACTAGGCCATTTTCCTGTGTATATTTAACGGCATTATCTACAAGGTTTCTTATAAGGATGCCCAAAGCTGTACTATTACCTTTAACAAAATATCTTGATTCATCTACTTCAAGCTCTAAGTTGATATTTTTTGAAATAGCTAGTGGTACAATGTCTGCGACTATATCACGTGTAAGCTCAACAATATTTATAGATGTATTTTCGTTGATTGTAGACTCAGGTACCATTCGGCTTAAAGTTAAAAGTTGCTGGATAACATGTGTGCTTCTATCTACAGACAAAATCAGCTTATTAATAGCTTCCTCACGCGTTTTTTCATTCTTAGCTTGGAGAGCTACTTGCGCCTGTGTACTAATCGCAGCAAGTGGTGTTTTAAGTTCATGCGCAGCATCGGCAGCAAACCTTTTTTCACGGAAGAAAGCCTGTGATAATCTATCAAACAGACCATTTAACTCTTTTATCAAGGGAATAATTTCTTGTGGAATATTATCTAATGATATAGGTGTAAGCTTATTTCTACCTCGTTCTTTGAGTTCCTCAGTTGTGGAGATAATGCTTTGGAGACCTCGTCCAACTATAATCCAGATTAGAAGGCCAAGGAATGGATAGATAATCATCATAATTGTTACAGAGTCTTCTGTTATTTTCTTTTCCAAAGTTACTCTGAAATCATGTCTCTGCATTACCATGATAAATATATTCTTCTTGTCATCTATTATAGAGAATGTCCGCCATGGTTTGCCATCGTGCCAGATCATATCAAATCCGGTTTTTTTACTATGAAACTTTATTTTGGGGGCTGCATATGAATGAAGAATTAATTCGTCCTCATCATTCCATACTTGGAATTGAATACTTTTTAGAAGTGTATTAAGTGTTTTTACTTGTTGATTTATATCATAGTTTATATGGGTTAAGAAGTTTGGTACCTCGTCTATACTCTGTTGAATTTCCATTATTTCATCATTGCTTGCTTCTTCATCAAGAAAGGCCTGGATTGTGTAGGCAGATAGAGTAAGTTGTGAGTCAAGATGAGTTTGAAACTCGGTATGCTCAAGAAAAATATTACCTATTATAGCGAGAGAGGTAGAGAGAGTAACACTTAGTAGCAGATTTACTAAGAGAAATGTTCGAATTGAGGTGATCATTTATTTTCTTCGATAATATAGCCAACTCCTCTAATGGTCCTTATTTTTATATTAGTACCTAATTTTTTTCTGAGGTTATGAATATGTACTTCAATAGCATTACTATCTACATCATCTCCCCAGCCATATATTGACTGTGTAAGAATATCTCTTGAGATTACTTTTCCAGGCATTTCAATTAGCTTTAAAAGCAAGGAAAATTCTCTTCTCGATAAGTTTTCTTCGATTCCATCGATAAATAGCTTGTGACCTGCGGTGTCAAGTTTGACATTTCCTAGTATAATTTCTGAGTTGTTTGAGCCTGTGACCCTACGCTGACATGCTCTGATTCTTGCACATAGCTCTTTTAGCTCAAATGGTTTTGTTAAGTAGTCATCAGCTCCAGCATCTAAGCCGGCTACTCTATCTTCTAGGGTATCTCTAGCTGTGAGAATTATCACAGGAGTTTTAATGTTACTCGCTCTAGTTGTTTTTAAAACTTCGATACCGTCCTTCTTCGGTAGCCCTAGATCTAGGACTATTATGTCAAAGTGCTCAAATTTAATAGCCTGGATAGCGCTATAGCCATCTTTAACCCAATCAACTGTGTAATTATTTTCTTTGAGGCCAGTTGAGATTCCATCTCCAAGGAGTTGGTCGTCCTCTACAAGCAAAATTCTCATTTATATCTCCTGAATAATCATGCCTAATTATAGCACTTACCTAAAAAAAATGTTAAATAATTTGTCTTCTTTATATCATTTATTAGAGTTTGGTCGTATGTGGTGTGTTTTTTTTTTGCATTATTTTGTTTGTATACAGAATAGTTTTGATGAATATGATTTAACTTTCATTTTCTAAGTTTGTTACAGTCGCATGCCTGGTGAATTTATCTTTGTTTCACTGATGTTATTTTTGTATGAATGTTTAATAAAATCACTTATTTCTTTATTTATATCTTTCGTCCTGGTACTAACACCTGATAGTTTTTTATCTGCCGGTATTTGGGACATTATATAGCTTGCTTCTTTCTTATTAAAAGCCTCATCCTTTCCTTCTAAGCAGTTGTTTATTTGCTTGGCTATTGGTTGTTTATCAATTTCTCTCGTATTAGCAGATTTAGTCACGATAGTTACAATCATGGTTTTTAAATCATTTATATTTATAGTTTTTGATGTTTGTGGACCTTCAAGATGTGATGCTAAGCGAGCTATAAAGTCATCTGTAAGATCAATTTCTCCATTTCTTATTTCACTTTTTATGTTTTTTAGAACATCACTTACGGCTGTGTTCGAGATATAAATTTCATGGTCAATATCACGTTCAAATAAACCATCATGCCCGGTATGGATGGTTAATAATGACTGAGGCAGAAGTGTAACACTTTCAATGTAAGGATTATTTTGTGGAGCTTCTACTTGATATAAACTACTTATGCCTTCAGTTATTCTATCATTAAGCCTATTTTCAAGGGGTATAGAGCGATAGAAAAACTTTGTAGCTAAAGTTCCAATGCCTGCTACTAAACCTAGAAGCGGTATAGCGGCAAAAGGTGAACCTAGTGTTCCGGCGACTATTAATGCTATGAAGCATGCTCCTGTAAAAACTAATGCATTTACAGATGTAATACGGTCAACCAAACCATTCACTTCAGTTCTATTTATATTATCAAGCTTATCAATTATTTTTTCTACTACTTTTGCTACTATAATATCATCCCTATGATATTTCTCTGGATTTTTAATTAGATCTTTAAACCCTTCTTTTAACTCATTTTCATTTATTAGAACTGAAGATTTTTCTAACAACTCATTATTGGTGAGCCCAGTAATGTCATCGCTAAAGTATTTATTATCTTTTGCTATTAAATTATCCAAAGTTATGGCTTTATTATTCCTTATTATTTCTAGAGTATCACCAGAAAGACGCTGGTAAAGTAAGGCATGGATGGCCAGAACCTCCATAATTGGGCCATAAAGTAGTGTGTTTTTGTCAAGAACCTTCTCCATTTTTAAGATATGTCGCATTATTTTTTGTTTGTTAGTATCCATATCATTTCCTCATATTCTAGTTATTGGTCTTACAGAAAGAGTACAATCTTTAATGCCACGAGTTACGGTATTTATTTTTGCCAAAAGTTTTTCCTTATCAGTTTCATTGCTTTCTTGATTAGCAATAATTGCCAGCGCTAACAATCTGTAATACTGATCACCACTTGTTGTGTGATGATTAGACTTTATATTCTTTAGCATGCCTTTCAGAGTTTTATTAGAGCTATTTTTTTTTATTAAAAGATCTAGAGTTTCAGTAAAATTTTTTGTAATTTCTTGCTTTAAGTCTACAGCGTCATGATCTTGCTGTTGTTTTGCAGAGAACAGTTCTGTTGCCTTATCGCAAATTTCTTTTTCTATTTTGTCATATGATTCATTTTTTATTAGAAAATTATCGTTAGATTCTATAAGGCTCTTTAAATATTTTATTTTATAAAGTTCAACTTCAGTATCAGGGTCATGCTCAGTCCCTCCAGTCATTACAAACAAGCCATTAACTCTTGGGTATGTTTTTTGATGCCCTGTAGTATTATTTAAATGAAGAGAACTAGCTGCACTACTTTTTTGAGCTACTTTGTTAGAAGTATTTGTTTTGTGTTTAAGTTCTTTATCTCTAGAGTTTGCAAAGTCTTTTGTTATTTTGCCAATTATTTCATTGCTCAATTGAGCTTTTGGTGAATTAATATATAGTGTTGCTCCTAGAGATGTTAAAACACAACTCATGAAAATACCGAGAGACAACAGTAACGTGCCAGGATTAGAGGCAATAAGGGCTACAACTACTGAAATACCAACAACTACAAAAGCAATGCCTAGAAGATTTTTCATCGATAAAGATTGTTGTTTGCGAATTTTTTTTGCAACTTCGTTGTATGAATTTAATAACTCTTGATATTCATTATTATCTTTATGTTTTTTCAAGAGATTTATATTGTGATAGAGTAACTCACTAGGCCAGTTTTTAGTGTCGTTAGATAGTTCAAATCCTAAAATTTCAGCTAAACTTTTTTTATCACTATTTGCAAGAAGGAGGAATAATTTGTCCTCAATGCTCATATAAGACGAGGGGCTAGCAATAAGCTTATCTATAAATAAAATAAGCTCGATCTCGCTTAATTCTTTGGTATTTTTTTGAGGGCTAGTTAGATTTATCTCATTAGTAGTTTTTATTATAGCTTTTTCTGCATTATTAAGAGGAGTGTTAGGATTTTCTCTCAACTTCTCCATGACGACATTGAATAAACCCTCAATTCTATCATCACCTTTAACTTGTGCCATTGATAGCTTTTCTATAGCAGTTTTCCAGGCAGGATCTTCACAAAATTCGTGGCTATGTAGGAGAAAATCATATACCAATTTTTTACTGCTCAAGATATTGTTTTTCTCTTCATCTGGTTTAGATTCTATGACTTTAATTACAGCCTGATATGCTTCTTTTTCAGATTTATCTCCAGAATTAATGTATCTATCTAGTAGGCGATATATCTCTGGTATTTCAAGTTTTACTTCTGATTCTTCTTTCATATTTTTACCAAATTATTCTCATATATTTTATATAGCACATTTCCACAATAAATGCCTATTATCGTTGATTTAATTGCTTTTTTATTAATTGTTAATTGAAGTTTGTTTTGTTGAATGTTTTTTAAGTGTTTGTTACAAAACCGTTTTTAACGGTATTGCTATAAATCGCCATTTTTTTTTTGTTTAATTTTCCCATTTGAATTATGATATAGGATATATGTTTTAACCATGGAGAAAGCGGTGAATAGCTTAGGTTTAAAAAGGCAAGCAATTATCGAGCATTTATTAAAATATGCTAGTACAAAAATAAATAAATCTAAGGACAAAGATTTTTTAATATTTCTTCAAGAATATTACAGCAATTTTTATCTTGCTGATATAACTGATAAGTCAAATGAATATTTATTTGGGGCTGCTCTTTCGCATTGGAGACTAGCCCAAAAAAGGCAGCCTGGCGAAAAAAAAGTAAATATATTTAACCCGACTATTGCGCATTCAGGGTGGAATTCTCTACATACAGTAATCAACGTTGTAATTGATGATCTACCTTTTTTAGTTGATTCTATTAAAATGGAGCTCAGCCGATTAGGTTGTAGTTTGCACTCTGTTGCTAATCTTGGTGGTTTCAAAGTAGATCGAGATTCTAATGGCGTAATTAGAAAAGTTAATGGTAAGTATGGTAATAAAGAAGCCTATCTTGTTTTTTTTGTAGGTAAGCTTGCTGAGGATGATGAAATAGCACATGTTAAAGCAGCTATAGATGCTATCATAAACGATGTTGAAATATGTGTAGAAGATTGGGGCAAAATGAAGCAATGTATGCAGGATTCAATTGACGAAATCAGCAAGCTCGGCATAGGTTTTGATAATGATGATGTAAATGAGACTAAACACTTTCTGGAATGGTTGTTAGAATATTTTACCTTCATGGGGTCTCGTGAGTACGATTCAAAAGGTATAGGAGCCAAAAAAGGCTTATATCTGGTGAAAAAATCAGGCTTAGGTGTTTTGCGTGATGACTCAAATAGCAAGGTGACCCGTCTCTACTCTGAGTTGCCGCCTGATACTAGAAAGTTAGCACTATCAAAACAAATATTAATGATCTCCAAGACAAATACCCAGTCTACCATCCATCACCCAGCATATACGGACGTGATTGGTATCAAGCGTTTCAATAAGCTTGGTAAAGTTATTGGTGAAAAACGTTTTATTGGTCTTTTTACTTCAGATGCATACGATAGTGACCCAAGTAGAATTCCAATTCTACGTAAAAAAGTAAAGGAAGTTATAGTACGCTCTGGTCTTGAACATAATTTACATTCAAACAAGAGGCTTCTCCACATACTAAAGAATTTACCACGTGATGAGTTATTGCAAATATCACCGGATGATTTGTGTGCAATGACTTTAGGAATTCTAGAGGTACTTGATAAAAAGAAAATAAAAATGTTCGCGCGTAGAGATATTTTCAACAGGTTTATTTCTTGTCTAATATACATTCCTCGTGATAATTTCAATACTGAATTAAGGCTGCAAATACAAGATATTTTACTTGAAGAGTTTAATGGTCTCGAAGCAGTAGCTACACCATCATTCTCTGAATCTGCTTTAGCTAGGGTGCATTACATAATAAGAATTGATCAAAAGAACATTAAAGAGTTTGATTATGAAGAAGTTGAGAAGGCTGTTACTAATGTAGCAAGGTCATGGGAAGATGAATTTTGTGAAACCTTGTTAGATAAATATGGTGAGCAGCAGGGTGTAAAGTTGTTTAATTCCTATTCACGTGCAGTTGGTGCCGGTTACAAAGACACTTATTCTCCTCAAATTGCTGCTTCTGATGTTGACTTTATTAAAAACTTATCGCAGACAAACGACTTAGAAATCTGTGTTTATAGGCCCGCTTTAGTCACTCCAAACTGTTTGGCTATAAAGATCTTTCAAATAAACGAGCCTATAGCACTCAGTGAAGCCATTAAAATACTTGAAAATATGAATCTCAAGGTAATTACTGAGAAGTCTTTTTTCTTGAGATCTAGTAACTCTAGTCATATATGGGTGAGTGATTTTGAAATGAAGTATGTTGGTGATCAAGATATAAATATTGATACACTTGGTTCTGATTTCGAAGAGAGTTTTCGTAAGATATGGCATGCTGAAGCCGAAAACGATAAGTTTAATGCCCTTATTATCGAAGCTAATTTGTGTTGGTATAATGTGGAGCTTCTTCGAGCTTATTCTAGATATTTTCGCCAAATAGGTTTTAATTTTAGTGAAAATTATATTCAGGAATCACTTTCCAAGAACTCTGAAGTTACAAAAAAATTACTACAGTTATTCGATGCTCGCTTTAATCCAAATCAAATAGGATTGTCTAAAAGTGAGTCTCAGCAAATTAATCAAGATTTACTTGATCTACTTGAGAAAGTTAATTGTATTGATGACGATAGGATTTGTCGTAAATATCTTGAAGCTATTTTAGCCACAGACAGAACAAACTATTTTCAGCTTAATGAGAATAATGAAAGGAAGTCATATTTGTCCTTGAAAATAGCTCCTCATCGTATCAATGATATGCCATTACCAAAGCCTAAGCATGATACTTTTGTGTATTCGCATCGCTTTGAAGGATCCCACTTAAGATTTGACAGTGTGGCTCGTGGCGGTATTAGATGGTCTGATAGGCAAGAGGATTATAGAACAGAGGTTTTGGGTTTAATGAAGGCCCAACAGGTAAAGAACTCTGTAATTGTGCCATCTGGTGCTAAGGGAGTTTTTGTGCCAAAGTGTATATCTTCAGATTTTAGTAGAGATCAAGCAAATGATGAGGCTATTAAATGTTATAAAGGCTTTATTTCTGGTTTGCTTGATATAACAGATAATTTTCACCATGGGGACATTGTAAAACCAAAAAATACCGTTTGTCATGATGAAGATGATTTATACCTCGTAGTTGCTGCTGACAAAGGGACTGCAACTTTTTCTGATATTGCAAATGAGATCTCTAGTAGTTATGACTACTGGTTGAGGGATGCTTTTGCCTCAGGTGGTTCGGTTGGTTATGATCATAAGAAGATGGGTATTACAGCAAAGGGAGCTTGGGAATCTGTCAAAAGACACTTCATAGAGTCTGACAAGGATATCAATAAACCTTTCACTGTAGTTGGTATTGGAGATATGTCTGGTGATGTGTTTGGGAATGGGATGCTCTTATCTAATAAAATAAAGCTTTTAGCTGCTTTCAATCATAAGCATATTTTCCTTGATCCAAATCCCAAGCCTGCTAAAAGCTTTTTTGAAAGAAAAAGATTGTTTGATATTCCAGCTTCACAATGGACTGACTACAATACAAAATTAATATCAAAAGGGGGCGGGGTTTACGATAGGTCTGCAAAATATATTAAAATAACGAATGAAGTTGCAGAGGCTTTTGATATCAGAGTGGAGAGATTGTCTCCTGATGATATGATTAAAGAAATTTTAAAAGCCGATGTTGATTTACTTTGGAACGGTGGCATCGGAACTTATGTGAAGTCAGTCACAGAAACTAATTTAGATGTGCGTGATAGAAGTAATGATCCCCTTCGTATCAATGCTTGCGAGCTGAGAGCTAAAGTTGTTGGTGAGGGCGGTAATTTAGGATTAACACAGCTTGGTAGAATTGAATTTGAACTTGCTGGTGGAAGGGTTAATACAGATTTCATTGATAATTCAGCCGGAGTAAATTGCTCGGATCACGAGGTAAATATTAAGATATTGCTGAATCAAATGGTCGATTCTGGTGATATGACCGTCAAGTATCGAAATAAGTTACTTGAAGACATGACTGATGAAGTTTCTAAGATTGTCTTAAACGATAGTTTCAAACAGAATATAGCGATAAGTTTGTCAATCTATCAATTGCCGTCTTACGTTAACCAATTCGATAGGTTTCTAAGTTATCATTCTGAAAAAGGTAATATAAATCTTGAGCTTGAATTTTTGCCTGATGAAAGTGATCTAAGGAAAAGGCGTACAACTGGTAAGTCATTGACTAGACCTGAAATAGCTGTTTTATTTTCTTACAGTAAGATAATAATGCGAAAGCAGTTACTAGAATATGATTTTATGGAAGATGATACGATTCTAGATTTTATGAAAAATTCATTCCCATCAAAACTTGTGCGTAAATACAATAAACAGCTAAAATCACACTATCTTTGCAAAGAGATAACTGCAACTGCAATGTGTAATCAGTTTGTACTGGAGATGGGAATAACTTTTATTCAGCAGCTTTATGACGAGCTTAGCGCAGATACTTATTCAATTATAAAGAGTTATATAATAGCAAGAAATATTTTAGATGTTGAATCATTGCTATCTGAGATAGACGCTAATTACCACAGTATTCCTGCTTATAAATATCTTGATATACTTGTACTGATAAGAATTACACTCAGAAGAGTTACTCGTTGGCTTCTGAGAAATAAAAGAAATCTATCCATAAGTGAAGCGATTAATCTTTATAAGTCTGATGCAGAGTACATCATGAATAATATTCCAATGATTATAGATGGAGATCAGAAGAAAGATTATAATAGAACTAGGAAGAAGTTGCTTGGACTCAATTTTAATACAAATCTAGCTACAAAAATAGCTACTTTTGAAATTGCATCGCCACTATTAAACATCATCGAAGCTGCAAAGCAAGATACTCATGATCTTTTATTATTTTCAACTATTTATTTTAAGCTCTCAAACAAGCTTGGTATAAATTGGTTGAGAACCAGGATAAACGGATACGAGGTTAAATCACGTTGGGATGTTGTTGCAAGGGTAAGTGCTCAGTCTGAACTAGATAGGCATCAGAGATCAATAGCTTGCGCCATCATGGTCTTTAGTGAGGAGCGCGGAAAGCCTGAGGCTTCTGCTGAAAGTCAAATAAATATTTGGTTAAAGAAGTACAATGACAAAGTTGATCGTTGGATGGCAAATTTAGCGGAAATACACTCTGTGAAGGAATTAGATTTTGCAATAGTTTCTGTTATAATAAAAGAGTTTTTTGATTTGGCCTACTTAGTAGATTAGAACTTGGGGTTATATATGGAACAAATTAATTGTCCACCAGAGCATATTGATAGTAAAGAAAAAATAAGCAATAACTATATTGAAGTATATGGTTCTAATATACATTATATTGAGGCTGGTAGTGGTGATCCAATAGTATTTTTGCACGGTATGCCTACATCATCTTTTATTTGGCGTAAAGTGATGCAGAAAACTGCAAAGTATTGTCACTGCTATGCTCCAGATTTAATTGGTATGGGGAAATCAGATAAGCCAGAAATTTCCTACACAATTGACGACCATATTAATTATATTCATACTTTTATTGGGAAGTTAAATCTAAAGAATATAACATTGGTTATGCATGCTTGGGGATCCATAATTGGTTTTGAGTATGCAAGGCTTCATCCTGAAAATGTCAAAGGATTAGCATTTTATGAGGCACATATTAAAACTTTTAAATCGGAGGAGGATACAGCTCTACCTGTTGCTGAGTTTGTGTCAATGCTTAAGTATCATGATGATGTATATAAAAAGGTTATTGATGATAATTTCCTTTTGAAAAACTTTTTACATGCGGGCATGATGCACTCTCTAACAAATAGTGAACTTGCAGCTTATACAGATCCATTTAAGAATAAAAAAGATAGGTTAGTATTACTACAGTATATAAACGAATTGCCTTTTGGGAAAAAGCCAAATCGTGTAAGTGATATCATTGATTCATATTCAAGCTTTCTTCAGGACTCAAAAATTCCAAAATTATTAATGTATGCTATTCCTGGCTTCACTACTTCAATAAGCGCTATTGGTTGGGCGAAACAAAATATGCCAAACCTAACTATATCTGAACTTGGAGATGGTTTGCACTTTGTGCAGGAAACAAATTCTTCAAGGTTCTCTGAGAAGCTTAATGAGTGGTACACCGATATTTAGTTGAGAAAAATGAATAATATTATTTCTCCATCTTATTTCCTGATGTTCATGAATATTTACTTACCTACAACAGTTGTTGTGTTTTGCGGTTTTATTTTAAGTATTAAGTTAGATGTGTTTAATAGTTTTCTAAGTTTTGATCTATTAAAATATTCAACTAATTCAAACAATAAGCATAAGCTATGTCACTATAATATAATGAACTATTTTGCTTTGCTTATCAGGACTGTAAAATGGCAATAGTTTTTCATCCATTGTTTGCTAATATTGGGCAACAGCAAGAAGTGCGCTCACTTGTTCTTTCGTATATATTACAGCACTCTAATTTAGATGTTGAGCAAGAGTATTGCCATGCCGAAGCTTTTTTACAAAGTTATTCTGCCTCGCCTGATACTTTTAAGTCATACAGGCGTGAAATTGAACGCTTATTACAATGGTGCTGGTTTACAGCTAAAATTAAGTTATTAGATGTAGATAGAGAGCTATTTGAAGAATATTTAACTTATGCATTTTCTCCACCATCTAATATGATTGCAAGTAAGTCTGCTCCACGGTTTATCAAAAAAGATAATATTTATGTGGCAAACTCAGAATGGCGACCTTATTTAAATCGTGTCTCGAAAGCGCAGAAATCACTTAAATTAAATACTGAAACCAAAGCTTATCTAATGTCAACAAATGCACGAAAAGCTTTATTTGCTGGAGTGAGCACATTTTGTACTTACTTATTGCAAGAAAATTATTTGCTCAGAAATCCTGTAGCATTACTACGACAAAAATCACGTTACATAGTAAAAACTCAGACTGCAAATATCACCAGAAAATTAACAGATCTCCAATGGCATTATGTTATAAAGGTTATTGAGGAGAAAACTAAAGTCGATATTAAGTATGAGAGGCATCTATTTATTATAAGTGTATTTTATATGTTAGGTCTGCGTATATCTGAAATTGCTATCAGTAGCTTACATAACCCAGTTATGGGAGACTTCTACAGAGATAAGGATGGTTTGTGGTGGCTAAAAGTCATTGGTAAAGGAAATAAATCTAGAGAAATAGCTGTGCCTAATGAAATGTTAAATTGCTTGAAGAGATATAGAGCATACTTAGGTCTTACACCACTTCCTTTAAGAGATGAACAAACCCCAATTCTTCATAATTATAAAAACAAAGGAGGTTTAAGTATTCGTCAGGTTAGGACGTTAGTCCAAGAATGTTTTGATTTTGCATCCACTTCATTGCAAAGGGATAATCTAATTGATGAAGCTCAGGATTTAATGTCAGCTACCGTGCACTGGTTGAGACATACATCGATCTCAGCTGATGTTAAACATCGCCCAAGAGATCACGTCAGGGATGATGCAGGCCACGAAAGTATAAGTACAACAGATAGATATATAGATATAGATAAAATGGATAGACATAAATCAGCTCAGGATAAAAAATTATATCCTGAGTTAGAGCGGGTGGAGAATTGAATGGAAGAATTTAAGATTATAAAGGAAGATGGTAGTGCATATATAAAGACAAAACTGAAGGGTAAAGCTTTATTGACTATCCCACAACTTAATAAAGGTACAGCTTTCACAATGAGAGAGAGACAAGATTTTAAGTTGCTAGGTAAGTTGCCCCTAAAGGTTGAGACTTTATCCGAACAGGTTGAGCGTTGTTACTTACAGTTCAAGAAATATAGACAGCCTTATAAAAAGAATATTTTCCTAAATAATCTGCTTAATTGTAATCAAGTACTATTTTATGCCCTAATAGTAGAGTATTTAGTAGAGATGCTTCCTTATATTTATACTCCAGTAGTTGGGTCAGCAGTTAAAGAATTTAGTCATGAGTTTAGAACTCCTCGCGGTCTGTACTTGTCTTATCCTGATATGGACTCTATGGAAGATATTTTTGATAATAGAACGAATAATGATATTGACCTTATTGTGGTTACTGATGGTGAGGGGGTTTTAGGAATTGGTGATCAAGGAATTGGCGGTGCTGATATACCCATTGCTAAGTTAATGGTTTACACAGCTTGCGGTGGGGTTGACCCAAACAGAACCCTGCCAATTTTCTTAGATGTAGGCACAAACAATCAAGAGTTATTAGATAACCCTATGTATATGGGGTGGCGTAGAGAAAGGGTTGAGGGTAAGGTATATGAAGAATTCATAGATAAATTTGTTACTATCATTAAGAAAAAATTCCCAAATGCTTTACTCCATTGGGAGGATTTTGGTAGAGAGAAGGCTTATAATAATTTATATACTTACAAAGACAAGCTGTTAAGTTTTAATGATGATATTCAAGGAACTGGTGTGGTAACTGCTGCAGCGGTACTCTCGGTAGTAAACATAACTCGCATACCACTTGAGAAGCAGAGAATTATAATTTTTGGTGCTGGTTCAGCTGGTACAGGTATTGCAAACCAGATATGTAAAGCTATGTTACAATCAGGTATCTCTGAAAAAGATGCAAGAGAAATGTTTTATCTTATCGATAGAGAAGGTTTAGTTTTAGCAGAGCATGAGAGTTTAACAGAGATACAGACTCCATTTGCTAGAAATAGAAAACAGTTAAAAAATTGGAAGCACGATAAAAATGGGCATTACAGTCTACTTGAGACAATTAAGAGGGTAAAGCCAACAATATTAATTGGTACATCTGGTGTTTCAGGGGCATTTACGAAAAAAATAATTCTAGAGATGTGCAAACATGTTGAGATACCTGCAATAATGCCTCTTTCAAATCCAAACTATTGTGCTGAAGTTACTCCAGATGAGTTAATAAGATGGACAGATGGTAATGTATTAATTGCCACAGGAAGTCCTTTTGAAAATGTATATTATAAGAATAAATGCTATAGCATCAGTCAGTGTAATAATGCTTTAGCTTTTCCAGGGATAGGTGTTGGCTCTATTGTTGTGAAAGCTAAGAAGATAACTGATAATATGTTGTTCAAAGCAAGTATTGCTATAAGTGATTACATATCTAGAACAGGCGGTAATAATGTCTCTTTACTACCATCAGTAGCAGATAGTATTAAACTTGCTAAGCAAGTTGCTCTTGAAGTTGCAAATGCTGCATTTGAAGATGATGTGGTAGAAGACGTTTTTCCAAAAGAAGACATATGTAAATTAATTGACACATATTATTGGGAGCCACGTTATCTTCACTATGAATTTATGGATGATTAATTAATGTCTATAGAAAGTAAACTAATAGTTGCTATAAGTTCAAGGGCATTATTTGATATGAGAGAAGCATTTGAGGTTTTTAATTTAGAGGGCGATAGTTCTTATAAAAACCACCAAATAACCAACGAAGATATACCATATGAAAAAGGACCAAGCTTCAATTTTGTTGCAAAGCTTCTTTCCCTAAATGCATGTAATGATATGATAGAAGTTGTATTATTATCTAGAAATAGTTCTGACACAGGTTTAAGGGTCCTCAATAGCATACAACACTATAAGCTTGATATTAATAGGGCTGTTTTTACAAGAGGAAGGGATCCGTATGCATATTTAGAATCCTTTAATGCTGATCTTTTTTTATCAGCAAATAGCAATGATGTTGAATCAGCATTAGCTGCAGGGTTCGCTGCTGCAACTATTTGGCCAGATTCTTCAAACAATCAAAACGATAAGCAGTTGCGACTTGCATTTGATGGTGATGCTGTATTATTTTCAGATGAGTCAGAACAAATATATCAAAAATATGGCTTAAAAAAATTTCTTGTTAATGAAAAAGTAAATGCTGACAAACCTTTGGCGCCAGGACCTTTTAAGAGTTTCTTTCTTAAACTTGCAAATATTCAAAGCAATTTAAATAAATTTTCTATTGATTATAACCCTATAAGAACACTTCTTATAACAGCTAGATCCATGCCAGCTCATACTAGGGTGATTAAAACTATCCGGTCTTGGGGTGTTAGTGTTGATGAAGCTATATTTTTGGCAGGAACTAATAAAGGTGACTTTTTAAGAGCATTTGGTGCAGACATATATTTTGATGATCAGGTACACCAATGTCAAACGGCAGTAGACAAAACCACAATAGGGCATGTACCAAGTGGAGTTATGAATACTACTGATTAGTTAGACATAGAAGTTGCCATTTTACAGTTAGCTCTTGGCTTTGGCGTTGCCTGCACAGTTTTTGTAGGAGCAGTTAAGCTACTATTGATATTTGTTATCTTTAAGCTTTTGTCTTTACTCTGTGCTATAGTCAAATATGTGTCAATATCCTGCTCAACTTGAAGATATTGGTTTGAATATGTAACTTTAGTTGGGACTTTGACTACCCATATGCTAGTATTTTGCTCTTGCGTGAATGATTCTATTTTTGCCTCAGCTGCACGGTATGAGCTGACTACAACCTTATTTTCTTTAACTGTATCTAGATTTCCAGAGTTTTTAATTGCTGTTTCAAACGATTGCCATCCTTTATCTGTGAATTTTTCCTTAAGCTTAGCAAATTGAGTTTGATATGAAAGAGCATCATAGCTAAAAGCGGCAAGTGCAGCAGTTGTTGCCCAATTAATTACATCTTTATCTTCAGTTAGATCAGCCATTGTAGGCGCTGTAAAAAAGATAGTTAATAAAAGTGTGATTGAGATTGATTTTAATCTATTTAACATAAAAACTCCTAATTATTTAATAATCCACGTACTATCATAGCATCAACCAAATTGAGTGCTTGGTAAAGTTGAAAATCATCATATGCTAGTTTTGCTTGTTCTTCTTTTCTTGCCAGAATCTTCGACGTATTATCCTGGTTAAGATTGCTATTAGCTGTTAAATGTCCGGAGAGATTTGACTCGTTTAACTCCTCAAAAACTTTTTCAATATTATTACGCTGTTCTTGTTTTGGCATTTTTGTGTAAGGAGCAAAAACATCTGGTATAATTCCATTTGCTTGAATAGAGGTGCCATTGGGAGTGTAATAAAGTGAAGTTGTGAGCTTTATAGCAGATTCGTAGTCGATGGGTATAACCGTTTGCACCGAGCCTTTGCCAAATGATTGTGTTCCCATAACTACAGCTCTTTTCTGGTCTCTCAATGCTCCTGCAACAATTTCGGAAGCTGATGCTGAGCCATTGTTAATCAATACAACAATTGGTTTTTTCTGGAGTATATCTCCTGGGGTTGCATATGCCTCCATATTGTCAATATCAAGTCTACCTCTGGTGTAGACAATTAGGCCATTAAACATCGTGGAATTTCTGTCTAGAAATAAATCTGCTGTTTCTATAGCTGCTGTCAGCGTACCACCAGGGTTATTACGAAGATCGATAATCAATCCACCTATGTTTTTAGTTTTACCAATACGCTCTATCTGGTTTTGGAGTTGTTGTGACGTTTTGTCTCCAAAACTGTCGATACTAGCATAAAGAATTTTGTCCCTATACATTTTCGCTTGAACTGATTTAAGGGCTATTATTTCTCTTTTAATTTTGAAAACTAGACTATCACTACTATTTTCTCTTATGACAGTTATCGTTACTACCGATCCAGCTGGTCCTTTAATCATACGTATAGCTTCGTCGGTACTAACGTCTCTAATAAGTTTGTCATCAACTTTTATAATCATATCTCCAGCTTGTATTCCTGCTTTTGCGGCTGGTGTTTCTCTCATCGGGCTAATGACCTTTATCAGGCCGTTTTCAGGTATTATCTCTATCCCTATGCCTGCGTATTCACCTGTAGTTGAGGCTTGCAATTCTTTTATATCTTTTGGACTTAGATAATCTGAGTGTGGGTCGAGTGAAGTCAGCATGCCTCTAATCGCAGCATTAAATAGGTCTTCATAGCTAACTGGTTTTATGTAATAGTGACTAACTTGAGTTATTGCAGTAGCAAAGCGCTCAATCTGTTTTTCTGAAATAGTATCGGAAGCCTGTGTTATTTGAAAAATTATGGTGAGGAATACAAGTTTTAAAATATTCTTTGATTTAGTCATGCTCATAATCTTTCCTTGTTAAATATCCATATCAAGCGCTATTTGAATATTAGCACGTTGTTTAATCAATTACCATAGATTAAGCCCATAAATAAAAAAGAGAATATATTCAGTTGCTTATGTGGGTTTGTACTATACTTAAATGTACATATGCGTAATAGAGATAAAAATGAATAATACAGAGGAACATAAATCAAGTCATATATCAAACGAGGATGAAGATAAAAAGCTTAAAGAACTTTTAAGTGTACTTGAAAGTATAGAAAAAGAGCGTACTAACGTAGAATTATTTCACCAGACTCGTGATCTCACAAGAATTCTTGATCTACCTGTTACTCTTGCTTCTAACAGTGAGGATAGCGAAATGATTATAAGCAAAATTGAAAAAATTAAGAATATGTATAAAGATGCAGATATAAGTAAAATTTGTCAAAAAATCGAAGTTGACAAACTTAAGCTGAAAGGCATTTTTTATATTGCTTTTGCAGGGGTAGTAGTTTGGTGGGGGTGTTTATTTGCTGGTGCGTTACCTGCAATTCTTGTGCCCAGTATTACTAGCCATATGTGGCTTTTACCTTTTCTTGTAGCCGGTATTGTATTTGGACTCATTGGCACGGCAATAGTATCAAGGATAGATTCACACTGGAATACTATATCTAACAAAGAGATTGTTGATTCACTTGATATAACAGATGATGATAGCAGTAAGGATAAGCAAGTTTTTTTGAAAGGGCGCTTTGATCTCCATAGAACTGGTATTCGTAGTAAAGTTAAAAATATTGCACCGACCCCAACAAAAAAAGATGTTAAAATTGATATTGGTTCTGATTTAAGCAGTGAAGGAAATCTTGATCAGGAAATTAAAGGAGGCAAAGAAAGGACAAAATAAATTCCCGGTCTTTATTTTGTTATACAATAAACTTAATTAAGTTCAGTTAAGAGTGATAACTTATTAACATTCAAAAAATACAAAGTAAATAGCTTATCTGAAGAGTATTTATAACAAAATAAACTGATTATAGTTTTATACGTCTTGCCCTGAGAAAGCTTTTCTGTTTTAATATATTTTTGCTATCACCAACTGGCTTACGCATGAATGAGTTCATTACATTTCTATCTGAAAACTATCTGCTAATATTGCTCTTGTTCTTTGGGTTTGCGTTAACTAGTCAACAAGACCACATTGTTGGATTATTTTATGGAGTGAAGTACCTTTCCCCACAGGAGGCAGTCAGCTACATCAACTCAGGTGCAAAAGTTATAGACTCCAGAATTGAGTCAGATTTTAGTAAAGAGCGTTTGAAAGGAGCAATTCATTTTTCTAGTTTGAAGGCTGCGAATAGTGAATTAGCCCTAAAAGATAATATCATACTGTGTTGCTCTAGCAACGATACTGGTATTACACAAGTGAAAAAGCTGAAAGAGCTAGGATATAAAAATTTGTTTATGATCACAGGTGGTTACCAAGCCTGGGTAGATGAGGGTTTCCCAGTTATAAGGAGGAAAAAGTGATGGCGACTATAACTATTTACAGTAAAAGCATGTGTCCATATTGTGATCGTGCAAAGGATCTTCTGCAAAGTAAGAATATTTCTTTTGAGGAAATAAGAGCAGACCTTGATCCTGAGCAACTCAACATTATGCTTGAAAGAAGTAAGCGTCGCACATTCCCACAAATTTTTTATGGTGATCATCACATTGGAGGCTTTGACGATTTGTGGGAGCTTGAGCAAAGTGGTGACCTGGACAAATTAATATCTACTAACAATACTTAACCGAGGATAAAATTATGAGTAAAGAGCAAAATACTACTCCACAGTTTCAAATAGTTGCAATGTATTTGAAGGACTGCTCACTTGAGGCGCCATTACCAATTAGCAGTTATAAAGATAAGAAGTGGCAGCCAGCTGTAAATGTTGATATGAAATCAAACTTCAGTAAGCTTGAAGATAAAATATACGAGGTTGTATTGGCAGCTAGTTTAAAAGTAGTTCTTGAAGATAAAACTGTTTTCATAGTTGAAATGCAGCAAGCTGGTACTTTTCTTATAGACGGAATAGATGATCAAAAGCTTGATCATGTGCTAAATGCATATTGCCCGAGTATAATTTTTCCGTATTTAAGACAAAACGTCTCAGACTTGATTACACGAGGTGGTTTCCCTCCTCTTTATCTAAGTCCAATTGATTTTGAAGCTCAGTATATTGCAAAAAAACAACAGGAAATGAAAGAGAAAGAAGGTAAATAATTATATTTACAATTTAACGTCTCGTTCTTTTAGTATCCTATATTCATGACCTGCAGTACTATTTAGATATTGTAATTATAGTCAGTAGAAGTGAAATTTTATGGAAAATTTTTTGCAGGAAAATATAAAAATACAATGGTACCGTAAAACAACTTGGCTCTGGTTATTTTATCCTTTATCTGTATTGTTTACTTGCCTCGCAAAAATAAGGAAAATTTTTTACCAAAGTAGGGCTAAGAGATATACTAAAGCCCCATTATGGATTGTTGGAGACATTACCGTAGGTGGTAGTGGTAAAAGCCCTTTTTTAATATGGCTGGGTAATCATATTGTTGAAAAAGGTATTTCCGCAGTAATTTTAAGTCATGGCTATAAAAGTAACCTAACAGTAGCTGCAAAAGTTTGTGGTCCTAACGATTTGGCATATGAATGTGGTGATGAGGCTGTAATGCTAGCAAAAAACTGTTCTTTACCTGTAGTTGTTGGTAAGAGTAGAGAAGCATCCCTTGAATTTATTAATAAGAATTATAGCAATACAAGTTTAATTCTTTGTGATGATGGATTACAAGATTACAAGATAATAAGGGATAAAGAGATTGTGGTTTTCAGAGAAGATAGAGTAGGTAATGCTAAATGCTTCCCTGTAGGACCTCTCAGAGAGCCTTTAAGTCGTCTCTCAACAGTGGATTTGGTCGTGAAAAATTCTAGTGACTCTAACTCTGATATGTTTTTAGAGCCAATTGCTTTAAGGCATCTTTCAACAAATATAATGCATGATTTCACTAAAATTCAATCCTCAAAAGTACATGCTGTTGCTGGTATTGCTGATCCAGACAGGTTTTTTACATTACTAGAGGGATTGGGTTTTAATATTATTAAACATCCATTTCCTGATCATTATTCATTTACAGAAGCTGACCTTGCGTTTTCTGACGAGCTACCTATAATCTTGACTACTAAGGATGCAGTAAAGTGCACAAGTTTTGAGATGAGTAAGACTTATCAGCTTGAGTTTCGAGTAAAGATTAGTGCAAGAACTCAGAAAATTATTGACTCATTTCTAGAGTCTTCTCAGAGTTATAGCTAAATTTTTTCTCTAGGCTTTCTATAAAGTATTTTAGAAAATAGGATGCTTCACCACCGGTAATAACTCTATGGTCGAAGCTAATTGAAATAGGTAAAATAGGACAAATTTTAATTTCGTTATTTACGGGAACAACTTTATCTCTAACTTTCCCGGTAGCTACTATAGCAACAGATGGTGGTACAACAATAGGAGTAGAAAATTGCCCGGCAATGGTGCCAACATTTGATAATGTTATTGTTGGGACCCCTAAATCATCTTTGGCAAAGTCGTTATTTTTTGCTTTTTCTTTTAAGGCATTTATGTTATTTCTAAGAAGATCGCCGGAGCTATTATTTGCTAAGTCAGTTAAAGTTGGTGCAAAGAGACCGTTATCAGTTTGCATGGCGATACCTAAATTTATATTTTTTAATTGAACTAATTTTTTCTGTTTATTATCAAAATGGCCATTAAGTTTGGGTGATTTTGTAATTGCATTTAGTAATGCGTGAATAATAGTAACTGTTTTATCAGTATCTTGGCCCCATAAGTAGATATTAGCCTCATCGCATATTGTTGCTGGCACTACATATTCCTTTGCTTTTTCCATTGCAAGGCACATTTGGTTTTCGATGGTTTCAGTATTTACATTGCTATTTTTTTGTTTATATTCTTCGAGGTCTTCTATAGTAATACTTATATTATTTTTTGGTATTACTTTTGATATATCTATTCCATGTTTTTTTGCAAACATTCTTGCTGCTGGTAATGCTCTGAACTTATTAGCCACTTTTACATTGTTAGTCTCAATGCCAGTAGGGTTTTCTATAAGCACTTCATTTGTATCACTTAATGAGCCAACTACAGTTTTACTGTCTTTGCCAACATTATTACTACTAAAGCTAACCAAAATACTACCAACTTGAACATTAGCACCAACTTCTGCATGTAATTTATGTATTTTTGCAGTTTTAGGAGTAGGTACCTCAACAATTGACTTAGCAGTTTCAACTGTAACTAGAGGTTGGTCAATTTCGACTGTATCTCCAACAGATACATGCCATTCTCTTATAATTGCGTCGGTAAGGCCTTCCCCAAGGTCAGGCAATAAAAAGTCATTCATACAACTGGCTCCAGTAAATTTATTATTTCATTACTAATTCTATCTTTGCAGGGTAAATAATGTTCCTCGAGTTGATAATAGGGCATTACAGTATCATAACCAGTAACTCTTTTTATTGGCCCTTGTAAATATTCGATGCACTTGTCAGCAAGTACTGCAGCTATTTCAGCGCCAACACCACAAGTTTTTGCAGCTTCATGTGCAATGACGCAACGTCCAGTTTTCATTACAGATTTTATAATAGTATCCATATCTAAAGGTTTTATAGTTGCAAGATCTATTAATTCCACACTAATATCAATTTTTGCTAAATCAGTTACGGCTTTTTGTGCTTCTATTAAAGTAGCTCCCCAGCTTACTAAGGTTAAATCAGAGCCTTCGGTTAAAACGAATGCCTTGTCTAATGGAAGTGCTTTACCATCTAAATTCACTTCCTGCTTTACTGCTCTATATATTTTCTTTGGTTCTAAGAATACAACTGGATCTGGGTTTTCAATGGCGGCTAGCAATAAACCATAAGCCCTTGCTGGTGATGATGGTATAACAACTCTAATGCCAGGAATATGACTAAAAATTGCTTCTGTGCTCTCAGAGTGATGCTCTGGTGCTCCAATACCACCACAGTACGGTGCTCTAAAAACTGCCCCACATGTTAAACGGCCTCTTGTCCTATTTCTCATACGAGAAGCATGGCTTAGTATTTGATCAACTGCAGGATAAATAAATCCCATGAATTGAAACTCTGCAATTGGAACTAGGCCGCTAACTGCCATCCCCACAGTTATACCTGCAATCATGTTTTCGGCGAGAGGTGTATCAATAACTCTTTCTTCGCCATATTTTTGCTGCAGTCCTTCAGTTACTCTAAATACACCACCGTTAGGGCCAATATCTTGGCCAAGCAACACAACGTTTTTGTTGACCTTTAGAGAATAATCTAGAGCATGATTTATTGCTTCTAAAATAGTTACAACTTCTTTCATTCGTGTTCCCCAGTTAACCCTTGATATTGCTCCTTAAGGCTTTCTGGAATACTCTGGTAGAGACTCTCAAACATTGACCTAGCTTCCTGTGGTGGCGTGTTAAGGTAATTATCTGCCGCAACCATAATTTCTTCTTGGAGTTTGTCCTCTAATTGCTGTTTTTTTTCATCGTTCCATGAGTGATTAGCTTTGAGGTATTTGTCAAGACGCACAAGGGGCTCCTTTTGCCTAGCATTATCAAGATCTGCGGCAGGCATATATTTCGT
The DNA here is from genome assembly GCA_036340215.1 of Pseudomonadota bacterium. Classification (GTDB taxonomy): domain Bacteria; phylum Pseudomonadota; class Gammaproteobacteria; order Comchoanobacterales; family Comchoanobacteraceae; genus JABJPE01. The sequence continues at coordinate 26,921 of JAYYZF010000075.1, forward strand.
TGCATCATCTGCAGTTGTGTGGTCACATAGGCGAAATGTTTCTGCTTCTATTACAGTAGGGCCTTCGTTGTTGTAAGCTTTTTCTAAAGCAGAGTTTAGGGCATAGTGAAGCGCAAAAACGTCGTTTCCATCTACTTTCATATTATCGATGCCAGCAGCAATAGCCTTTTGCGCAAGGGTTGCAGAGTTAGTTTGTTTGGATAATGGTACGGATATTGCCCATTTGTTATTATTTATTACAAATATAACCGGTAGCTTATGAATACTGGCAAAGTTCATTGCTTCAAAGAAATCTCCTTTAGATGTGCCACCATCTCCGAGTGTGGTCACTACGACTCTTTTTTCGTTTTTATATTTCAGTGAGTACGCCGCACCAACCGCGTGCAAGCATTGAGATGCTATTGGTACAGCTATAGGGAAGTCATGTTTATTATTTTCAAAATTATTTCCTCTTTCATCACCACCCCAATAAGCTAAAATCTCTTCAAGCTTCACGCCTCTTTGTATCAGTGCGGCCTGATCTCTGTAATGGGGGCAAAGTATATCATTTTGTCCCATTAAATAGCCTATTACCGCAAAGACTGCTTCTTGTCCATAAGAGGATGGATATGTTCCTAATCTACCTGTTCTCTGCAATAAAAATGCTTTTTTATCGAGTAACCGAGTTTTAATAATAATTTTGTATAAATCAAATATGCTTTCCTTACTTATTTTGTAATCACAATTATTTTTAAGTTTGCCAAACTCGTCTAATATCTGTAGGTACTTTACTTCAAATTTATTTATGGTTTCAAACATATTATCACTCTAATTTTTATTTGTTAGTCTTGCTATCACTAATTTATTTGCAATGTCGTTTGCTGAACAATCTTGTTTTAAGGACTGTAAAATTATTTCCTGAGTTTTGTAATATATATTTTCTACTTTTTCTCGAATCTTTTTTTCAGGTTCGTTTGCATATTCTCCGGCTACTTTTATTAAGCCGCCTCCATTTGCTAAATAGTCAGGCACATACAATATTTTGCGTTCATGCAAGATATCGTATAAGTCTGGGGTGTACACTTGATTATTTGCACCACCACAAATAATCTTAGCTTTTAAAATATCTAAGCTTCTAATATTAATACTACCGCCTAAAGCACATGGCGCGAATAGATCACAAGTTTGGCCAATTATTTCTTCAGGACTGACTGCTTTAGCACCATACTTCTTACTAACTTCAGCGACTTTACTAGCGTTAATGTCAGAAATTATAACTTGTGCTCCTTGATTGGTAAGAAGTTTACAAAGTTCTTCGCCAACATTTCCTATTCCTTGTATTGCTATGGTAGAGCTACTAAGATCCTTATTCAAATATGTTTCGAGTGCTGCTACTATTGCTTGCTTAATACCTAATGCTGTTGAGGGAGATGGTGATCCAAGTCCTGTACCGAGTACATATGGAGTTCTTTTCTTAATTATGTGCATATCAGAATTCAGAGTGCCACTGTCTTCAGCTGTTATATATTTCCCTTGTAAGCTATCAACGAACTCAGCATACTTTGAAAAAAACGCAGTTCTATCAATGTTATTTCTATTTTTTATTATTACGGCCTTTGCTCCGCCATGAGGAAGATCATGAATAATAGCTTTATAGGTCATCCCTTGAGCAAGGTTAAGAACATCAGTGATAGCGGAGTCATTATTCTCATATTCCTTAAATCTAGCACCTCCAATAGCTGGTCCAAATTTTGTCGAATGAATTGCTACAACTGCTGTTAAATCCTGTTCATCATCATGAAAAAAATGTACGTTATCATATTTTTCTGTTTTCATTCTTGCTATTAAATTACTATTCATATTACTTCCTAATTCTCGGGTAATTCCACATTTATCTCAAGCGTATCATTTGGCCCTGATTTTTCTAAATTAACGTTTATCATATCCGAGTCAACTTTAACATATTTACTAATCACATCTAGCAGCTCTTGTTTCATACTAAGGAGATAAAGTGGGGTTTCTGTCTCTTTGTTAGTTTTTTTATGAGAAACTATGATTTGTAGCCTTTCCATAGCTACGTTGGCACTATCGTCTTTATTGAAAAATTCTAGAATTCTCTTCATCATTTGCTCTATGCTACGGTTTTATCTTTTTTAAAAAACATATGGAAAAAGCTTTTTTTCCGGTTGTGTACAAATCTCATTGGAACTTTATTTCCCAAAAGCCTTTTAATTGCATCGTTATATGCTATTCCTGCGTCACTTTTATAGTCATTCGTGACAGGAACACCTATGTTGGATGCCTTTAATATTGATTTAGATTCTGGAATTACGCCTAAAAGCGGTACAGATAAGATTTCACATATGTCAGTAACATTTAACATATCTCCAGTCTTTACCCTTTCTGGGGCGTATCTTGTTACTAGTAAGTGCTCCTTTACAGGGCTTTCATTATCTTCAGAGCGCTTTGTTTTACTAGATAGCATGCCTAGTATTCTGTCTGAATCTCGCACTGATGAAATTTCAGGGTTTGTCACTATTACCGCTTGGTCTGCATGATACATTGCTGTTAAAGCTCCTTTTTCTATGCCTGCTGGAGAGTCACAGATAATGTAATCAAACTCTTTTTTCAATTCATTTATGATCTCCGCTACACCTTCATCTGTTAGAGCGTCCTTATCTCTAGTTTGTGATGCGGGTAAGATATATAAATTTGGCTGTTTTTTGTCTTTTATCAGTGCCTGGTTGAGAGAAGACTCTTTGTTTATTACGTTTATGATGTCGAAAACAACTCTTCGTTCGCAACCCATTACCAAATCTAAATTCCTTAAGCCAACATCGAAGTCAATAACAACGGTTTTATAGCCATAAATAGCTAGTCCTGTGCTAATTGCAGCGCTTGTCGTTGTTTTCCCTACTCCTCCTTTGCCAGAGGTTACGACTATCACTTCTGCCATAACAAAACTCCATAATAAAAAAATAATTTTGTTAATATAACCCGAAAAGGATATATTTTTAAAGATTTTTGAGCTTTAAAATTAGTTTAACTTTTCTCACTAAATACTTGTTATGATAATCTGGTTATTTTTTAGATATATATGTGTATTTGTGAAGTTTTTACTTGCTTCATAGACTTTGTAAATACCAGCTATCGCCACAAGTTCAGCATTAAAAGTAGACGCAAAAACATATGAGCTTTTATTTCCTGATGCCCCAGCGATTGCTTTGCCGGATAGTGTTCCTAAGATATGGATACTCCCGTCTGCTATTATCTCAGCTCCTGAACTTACAGATCCTGTTATAACTAAGTCGCACTCTTTGGCGTATACTTGCTGTCCTGATCTAATTTGTTTGTTCAGAAACATAGGTTGTTTGTTCTTTGCTTGAGTGTTTAATTTTGGCGGGGACTTAGTATCAGATAATATGTTAATAGAATATTGTTTCGCGAGTTGCTCTAGCTTGTGGGAGCAATTTTTTATGCCCAATAACACTATACTATAGCTAGTTATAATCATGCTCATTGCGTGAAGGTCGTAATGGTCTTGCTTTTCCATTTCTGTGAAATCGACAACCACATTCGCGCCTTTGAACATATGTGGAGCACTCGCTACTTTAAGTTTTAACTGATTTTCAAAACATTTAATATCGTCTGAGTAGAGGTGCATGATTAAAACTGTGGTCATGCCTCCTTTAATCTTAAATGCTTCTGTCCCTAATATGCTTTGCATTACATGCCCTGTTGTAAAATTATCTTGATCCTTTATCGAAACTAACACATATTACCTTATTAAATCTAGTTTTTTCAATTTTATATATGTACTTTTAAAATTTTTAGCAACAGCTATTTCAAAGTTAAGTTATGTTTGTTATTATTAGGACTTAATTCATAAGACTAAACAAATTAGGCTTATTCAGCCCGTAAAAATAGGATAAAAGTATGCTGTCAGAACAAAAAAATATTACTTCAATAACAGTTGAAAATGAGTTAAAACAATCCTACATCTCCTATGCCATGAGCGTAATAGTTGGAAGAGCTTTACCGGATGTTAGAGATGGGCTTAAGCCAGTGCACCGTAGGGTTTTATATGCTATGCACGAGTTAAATAATGACTTTAACAAACCTTACAAAAAATCTGCTAGGGTAGTAGGTGATGTTATAGGTAAGTATCATCCCCATGGCGATACTGCAGTCTATGATGCTATTGTTAGAATGGCGCAAGATTTTTCTATGCGGTATTTGTTGATTGATGGTCAAGGTAATTTTGGTTCTGTTGATGGTGATGCCCCTGCTGCTATGCGTTATACAGAAATAAGGATGAAGCGCATTGCTCATGAGATTCTAGCTGATTTAGACAAAAATACAGTTTCTTTCTGTCCAAACTATGATGGCAGTGAAAAAATGCCGGAGGTAATGCCAACAAAGGTACCAAACTTACTAATCAACGGTTCATCAGGTATTGCTGTGGGAATGGCAACCAATATACCTCCACATAACTTAACAGAAATATCTGACGCATGTTTACTCCTAATTGATAATCCTGATGTTGATATTAATCAATTACTAGAAGTAGTGAGTGGTCCGGATTTTCCAACGGCCGGCATTATTAACGGTAGAGCTGGTATTAACTCTGCCTATAGAACAGGTAGAGGTAAGATTTATCTCAGAGCAAAAACACACATAGAAACTGATAAAGCTGGAAAAGAATCTATAATAATTACGGAATTACCATTCCAGGTTAATAAGGCACGATTGTTGGAAAAGGTAGCTTCGCTTGTGAAGGATAAGAAAATTGAGGGTATAACAGCTATCAGAGATGAATCAGACAAACAAGGCATGCGTGCTGTTATAGAGGTACGTCGCGGAGATAATGCTGAGGTTATACTTAACAATCTTTATTACTTAACACAATTGCAAACCGTGTTTGGTATAAATATGGTCGTATTAGATAATAACCAGCCTAAATGCCTTAATCTAAGACAAATACTCGTTGCTTTTATAGAGCATCGTAAGGAAGTTGTCACAAAAAGAACAATTTTTGAATTAGCTAAAGCGAAAAATAGAGGTCACATACTGGAAGGCTTAGGTATAGCTCTACTTAATATCGATGAGATAGTTGCTTTGATAAGAGCAGCACGAAATCCAGCTATTGCTAGAGAAGGTTTATTGGCAAAAACATGGCCTGCTGGTAAAATTGCTGCATTGCTACAGCAGGACCCTGATTTGTGTAAACCAGCTCAGTATGAAGGAAACATTGGGATTACAGCTGATAACAACTATCGCTTAAGCATTATACAGGCACAAGCTATTTTGGATTTAAGATTACATAGGCTAACAGGTTTAGAGCAAGAGAAAATTTTCAGTGAATATAATGAAATTATTGAAAAAATTAAAGATCTAAAGGATATTCTAGATAGACGTGAAAGACTTATGCTAGAAATCAGAAATGAGATCATTGATATAAAAGAAAGATATGTCGATGAACGAAAGACAGAAATAGTTGATCTTATTGATATGGATAATGAAGACTTGATCCCTAGAGAGGATCTAGTGGTAACTTTCTCAAGTCTTGGGTATGTCAAAACTCAACTAGTTGATTCTTATCAAGCACAAAAAAGAGGTGGGAAAGGTAAATCTGCTGCAAGTGTCAAGGATGAGGACTATGTGCAATACCTAGAGGTTGCTCATTCACATGATTATCTCCTCTGTTTTAGTTCCCTAGGTAAGGTTTATTGGCTGAAATCATACCAGTTGCCGCAAGCAAGTAGAACAGCCCGTGGTAAGCCAATAATAAATTTTTTACCCCTTGAAGATGGAGAGTCGATTACGGCGATGATGGCTGTTAAGAATTTTAACTCTGAACAATCAGTGTTTATGGCAACAGCACATGGTATTGTCAAAAAAGTATCTCTAGAGGCATTCTCCAGGCCCCGTGCATCTGGCGTTATTGCTATCAGCCTCGATGACAATGACAAACTAATTTCTGCGGCTATTACTAATGGCCAACAAGATGTGATGATTTTCTCAGATTCTGGTAAAGTTATTCGCTTTAAAGAAGATCAAGTTCGAACAATGGGTAGACAGGCAAGAGGAGTCAGGGGTATAAAGTTGGCCCCAGATTCTTATGTGATATCACTTGTCATAGTAGACGGTTCTGAGCCAATCTTGACTGCTACCGAGCATGGTTATGGTAAACGGACAAGTATTGATGACTACAGAGTTACTGGCCGCGGTGGACAAGGTGTTATTTCTATCCAAGTCAATGAGAGAAATGGTAGAGTTATTGGTGCCTTGCAGGCATCAATAAGTAGTGAAATTTTCCTGATTTCTAATAAAGGCACATTAGTGAGAACCAGTGTTGATGAAATATCTCTCGTGAGTAGGAATACTCAGGGAGTGAGATTAATAAGGCTATCAAGCGCTGAAAATTTAATTGCTATCCAGTCTATTGTCGAGTCTGAACTAAAAGAAGATATAGTTGATGAGAATGTAGTAGAATCAACTGTTTCTGATTGAGTAATTTCTAGTAGAATATTTTGTAAAGGGCCCCTTATGATTAAGAGAAAAGTTATAACCATAGACGGTCCAAGTGGCTCAGGTAAAAGTACAGTTGCAAAGCAATTAAGTAATAAGCTCAACTGGTCATACTTAGACAGCGGTGCTATTTATAGAGTAGTTGCTTTTTATGCCCTAGAAAATAGGATTCTAGATACTCAAAACTTACTCGATAAAATTGCTAACCTCAATATAGATTTTATTTATGATGAAAATAATTACATTATTTATCTTGATGAACAAGATATATCAGCGTATTTAAGGGAAGAGTCTGTAGGTGAGCATGCGTCATTTTTGGCTCAGGACGTTAATATAAGAAAAGAGCTTGAATCCATCCAGAGGAACTTTTCTCTAGGCACAAACCTAGTTACAGATGGCAGGGATATGGGTACTAAGATATTTCCAGATGCTGAGATGAAAATTTTTCTAACTGCAACTATTCGGGAGAGAGCTGTAAGAAGATTTTTTGAGTTACAGAACAGAGGCTACCATATCAGTATAAAAGAAGTTGAGAAACAGATGCAAAAAAGAGATGAAAGAGACTCAAGTCGCTCAGCCTCACCATTACAAAAAGCTCCTGGCAGTATAACTATAGATACAACAACACTTAGCATTAACGAAGTTGTTGATAAGTTATTTTCAATGTGGCATAATCTGTGCTCAAGGAGCGGTTCCACTTTATAACCGTTGGATTAATTTAAACAAAAGCTGTACAAACAGCTACTGAGATCAATATATGAATACCTCTAATAACACTTTCACAAATCTTATAGAAGAAGACTTAAATAAAATTATACTTAAACCTGGCAGTTTAGTTGTAGCTAAGGTTGTTGGCATAAATGCTGACTATGTTACTGTTGATGCAGGCTTAAAATCTGAGGCTGACATTCCAGTAGGAGAGTTCATGTCTAATTCTGGTGAATTAGCTGTTAAAGAAGGTGATGATGTTGAGGTTCTAATTGAGCAAATTGAACTTGGAGATGGCACAACATATTTATCTCGTGAAAAAGCACATAAAGCCAGTGTTTGGGCAAAACTTGAAAAAGCAAAAGAAAATGGCGAATTAGTTGTTGGTCTTGTAACAGATAGAGTAAAGGGTGGATTTACAGTTGATTTAGACTCAGTCAGGGCATTCCTGCCTGGATCACAAGCAGATGTCAGACCTACTAAAGATAATGCCGATTTTGAACCCCATGAGTCTGAATTAAAAATCATCAATATGGATAGAAAAAGAAATAATATAGTTGTTTCTAGAAGAGCAGTTTTAGAAAGTTCTGATCTTCTAAATTCAGAAGAATTACAAGAGAAGCTCATTGAAGGTAACGAAATTAAGGGTATTATAAAGAATCTAACCGATTATGGTGCTTTTGTTGATTTAGGTGGCTTAGACGGTTTACTCCACATTACAGATATTTCCTGGAAGAGGGTTAAACATCCTTCTGAGGTTTTAGAAGTTGGTCAAGAATTAACAGTCAAGGTGTTGAGCTTTGATAAAGATAAAAACAGAGTATCCCTTGGTCTCAAGCAACTATGTAATGATCCATGGCTAGGCGTATCAAGTAGATACCAGTTAAATAGTAGAGTCTTTGGTGAAGTTACAAATATCACAGATTATGGTTGTTTCGTTGAGATTGAGACAGGAATAGAAGGTTTAGTTCACATGTCAGAAATGGACTGGACAAACAGGAATATTCGTCCCAGTAAGATTGTAAATGTTGGCGACGAAGTAGAGGTAATGATAATTGAAGTTGATGAAAACAAACGTAGAATCTCACTTGGTATAAAACAATGCATTCAAAATCCATGGGCTGAATTTTCTGAAAATAATAAAATCGGAGATGTTGTGTCTGGCAGTATTAAATCTATAACTGATTTTGGTATTTTTGTCGGTTTAGATGGCGGTATTGATGGTCTAGTACATTTAACTGATATCTCTTGGTTGAACTCTGGAGAAGATGTAATTAGAGACTACAAAAAAGGTGATGACGTCTCTGCTAAGATTTTAACAATAGATCCACAAAGAGAAAGAATTTCCCTGAGTATAAAAGAAATGGCTGATGACCCATTTGTAGAATTTTTTGATAATTCAGATTCAGGATCTCAATGCAAAGTTATTGAAGTTTCAAATAAAAAGGTCGTTGTTGATTTAGGAAACGGCCTTAAAGGTTGTGTAAAAGAATCTGAGTTCGGTGGTTCTTTACCGAAAGTTGGAGATGAGATAACTGTATATGTCCTCAACCATGATCGTAAGTCATATGTAGTTAATTTGACTTTAGATGAAAAGCAATCTAGTCAAAGACCAAAAGAATATAAAGCAAATCATGCTAAGATGGCTCTTGACAAGGGACCAACTAAGACGACTTTTGGGGATCTTATTAAAGATAAAATCTCAAAGTAATATGCTAACAATGGACTGTGATGCTTAAGATACTTACATTTTTGTTGAACTTGTTCACGATATTTCTAGGTATATCTTTCGCTCTACTTAATAGTAATATTGTTACTATCGACTATTATTTTGGCAAAGGTTCAGTAAGCGTAGGTATGCTGGTGGTTATTGGGGTATTTTTAGGCGTATTCTTAGCCGCTATACCTTTGGGTATAAAGATAATTAGGCTTAAGTCTAGCCTCAATAACATCAAAAGGTCTCACAGTAGGCTCAATAGTGATTTAGCTGAGACAATCGTAAATCCAAGTAAATCATAAACAAGGCTTATGTATGGACACATCCCTTATATTTTTAATTACAATTTTGATTTTTACCTATGCTTATAATTTGTGTAAATATTTTCTTAGTAGAAATACAAATCCTATAAAAAACCTAACAACAGTATTAAATTACATTTTGACAAATGAGACTCGTAAGGCTGGCAAAATTTTAGCAACTTTATTGAATAAGAAATATAATTATGAAATTGAGTTAACATTAGGAAATTTATATAGACAGGAAGGTAAGCTTGATGAGGCAATAATTATTCATCAAAAAATACTGAGGAATAACTGCGTAAGTAATACAATTAAGAAAAGGGTTTCCTTAGAGCTTGGTTGTGATTATTTAGAAGCTGGTTTTTTGGATAAAGCTGAGCTTATATTTTTAGATTTAAGTAATTATGAGGTCTATAAGAATACGGTTCATGACTACCTCATTGCTATTTATGAGAGACAAGCAAACTGGAGTAAGGCTATTTCTTACACAGAGAATGTTTTAAGTAAAAGTAGAAGCATATCTAAGAAAAAATTAGTAAATTACTACTGTGAATTAATTGAAAATTATATGTCACAGAGTGATAAGAATAATGCTTATAGATATATTGAAGGCGCTAGAAGTATTGATGAGAATTACCCGAGGTTAAGATTATTAGAGATAGATTTTATGGTTTTAAATGAAGATTTTGAGGATGCTATTTCTACTATAAAAGCTTTCTCTAAGGATAACAAAAATTATATTAGGATGTGTCAAGATTTGCTATTTAATTGCTGCAAAAAAATAGAGAGATATGAAGACTTTATTGATTATGTTAATATATTTAATTCTAATAATAACTTTTCGGATATGAAAGATTATTTCAGTAAGGCTTCTACTATAATGAGTGGCGAAGATTTTTATGATTTTCTAAAAAAATCTATTCCTAATTTGGGTGTTACATCTGATATTAGGGTTCTATTTTGCAAAGTTTTAGGAGTAAAAGAAAATTCTACAACAGTAAATAGAAAAGAGAGTATTACTTGTTTTATGAATGCTTTAGATATTTTATCAAGTGATTCAGGTAAATACTTTTGCACTAAGTGTGGTTTCAGTTATGATGCTCATTTTTGGAAATGTTTATCGTGTAATGAGTGGGGCTCACTTTCTCTTCAAGAAAAAAATTAATGTATATGTAGTTAATTTTTTTCTTTAAGTAGGTAAAGGCTAGTTAAAATACATCCTAAATAGCAAATTGGTATTATAAGTAATGCTTGTTGATAATCATTTACTGTATACCATGGCACCCCATTCATCATATAACCATCCCATGAAAACTGTATCAATGTTCCTATAATAGGTTGAAATATAGCACCACCAGCTACAACAGCCATATTCATAAAACCAATTGCAGTACCGGCTAGATATTCTGGCGTATTATTTTTTATCATACTGAATGTTAGTATTTGACTTGAGGCTGCGACCCCGAAACATATAGCTAAAAAGTGTCCGAAATAAATGCTATGAACCGGACCAAAAACCAGCATAAAAGTAGCAAGAAATCCAATTATTGAAGTTATTCTTAATATTACCGTATATTTCTTATATTTTGATGATATTATTCCAATAATAGGTGCTCCAATTGCTATGCCTATCCAAATACTAGAGGCTACTCCCGCAGCAGTATTTTTAGATATTGTCATATGGTGTCTGAGAAATTCAACTCCCCAAAGTTCTGCGAATGAAGTTACTGGTCCCCAGCAGGCAAATGCATAGAGGGCAATGATCCAGTTATACTTATCTGAAAGAATAACTTTTAGGTTTTCTTTAATATTATTTACTTTGACTTCTTTTTTATGGTCCTTGTATTTTCTATTATTTTGTATAAATATTCCTATTAGAATAGTTAGGACTATTCCTATAATTGCAAGTCCAGTTACGGCACTTTGCCAGCCATTTTTTTCAATTGACAAGGATAAGGGCAGCTCCCCAAACATAGCGCCTAGTGCTGCTATTAATTGAGCTATACCAACTAGAATAGGGAAATATTTTTCAGGAAACCATTCATTTGCCATAACTAGAACTCCAACAAAGGCAAAAGCTGATCCAAATCCTGTTATGAACCTAGCAATAGCTAGAATGATTGCAGACTTTGTCAAAATAAACAGATATATCCCTATAGTACATATAGCTGCTGCAAATGTCAGGATAATCTTAGCATTAAACTTGTCAAACATTATACCTGCTGGTACTTGCATTCCTGTATAGGCACAGAAGTAAGATGCTGAAATTAGGCTTAAACTTTGCGCATTGAGACCAACATCATGAATTAACTCGTTAATCATAACTGCTGGGGATACCTGCAATGCCATTTCATAACCAAGAAATAGGGTTGCTAGTAGGTAGCAGAGAATAGATTTGATAAATAACAACATTACTTGTACTCCGCTTATATAAACTCAAATGTTATTATATTAGCAAGTAGCTACAAATACAATTCATATTACTAATCTACTACTACTGTTGATTTTAATTCAAGGCCATCAATATCATCAATTTCTTTTTTATTTTGGGATCTATTAATGTGAGATTGATTTATAATATTCTTATTATTGTCGCTTTGGGGTATTATCTGATCAGTTCCATTTTCTGGATGATGAATAGGTTTACTTATCGCATGTCCATTTTTATTGTCTAGATATTTAGCGAAGCCTGCAGCAAAAATTAGAAGAAATAATGTCACTATAAATAATGGTAGTGAAACTGCTGACGGTATTGCTATGTAAGAAGTTATAGAAATACCAAATTGCCATGATACTAGAGCCCCAAGGATAGACCATCCCATAAGCCACATAAAAATTAAACCAAAAGCTGTGTAACCGAGAATATCATGTAATTTCATCTTATAACTATACCTTAATTTCAAGAGCAGTAACATCTATATTACAAGATATTTCAGCACTATATTGATTAATATTAATAACTAAACTCATATTTTCTCGGGTTCCAATTTTCTTCCTTTACTCTCTTTAACTGTATTTTCATTTACAATTGATATTACTACATTTGCAAATTTATTAGCACTATCTTCTGTAGTATTTTTAACTATATCAGTCGAATTAGTGTTGTTACAATTTGTGGCTAGAGGCCTAAGTTCTTCAGGTGTTTCTACGTTATTTTTATGTATCAAAAAGGCAACGGTAGCCAAAATAAATACTGTTACTATTGGAAATATAAAAGGAATTACTGCAGATGCTATTCCAGGTAGTACAGTCATACTCGTTATGCTTGAGATATCAATAATATTAGAAATACAAGAAAGTTTATAAAGGCCAAATAGTAAGCTAAAGGTAATACCTGTAAAAGCTATTATATTATTTACTACTTTGGTGGTATTAACTTTAAGGTCAGAGTGACTCATATTTACATAGGTTAAGTATGTTACTAAGAATAATACTTGTAGTGTAACTAGAGGAGTTATAAAAAGCATAGAGACATATGCTGAAGGTATTAGTAAAGCTACTTTTAAAGTTGTATACGTTAATAGCGCAAATACCCCGGCACTTATAACCAGTGAAATAAAAAAGCTAATAGCAGCTTTCGTACGGTTGATTTTGTGTATATGATGCTGGTTGTTTGCCAAAGAAACCTTGTGTAATGCTATTATTTCTTTTATGAATATAGGTAGCATTACTAATGCTATAAAACTAATAAAACCAAGTCCTACTGTGGTAGTTGCCGAAAAACCATATGCTAATATAAGTATTTTCGCTGAATTTATTACTATGTAAGTATGGATAAAAGCATGCAGGGCAAACTTAGCCACAGCTACTAAGATACTATCATTTTTAGAATCTATTGATGTGCTTGTATTATTTTTTGTATCCTCTTTACCTATAAGATTGTAGAGCCTGAGTTTTTTTACAATATATTTGATTAATCTTGGTATTATTATTCCCAAAAGTGGAGTAATTATCATAAGAAAAAAAGGTAGGTAAGGTCCTGATATTATGCCAAAGAATATTCCCCATGTTATAACGAAAAGTATCCAATTTATGGTAATTGCTTTTTCTTCTAGCTGGAGACTTTTTAGATATTTATATGTGGTCATATGTTCTTAAGATATTGTTTATTCATGTTATATTGTAATATAGTTTTCTTAAGGAAATATTAAATAGCGTCTTGTAGTTAAAACTGTTGCTTGTTCTCTATATGTTCTCTATAATGGTATTAGTGGGTGATATATAGGAGATATTCAATGTTAACTGAAAAGCAGCACCATACTTTTAAATTTATAAAAGACTATGTAAAGGAATTTGGTTATGCTCCAACTACTGCAGAGATAGCAATGGGAATAGCAATCAAATCTAGAGGAGTAGTTTATAGGTATTTACAGGTTTTACAATCTCTTGGTCTTATAGAGTTAGTACCAGGTAAAAAACGTAATATTATCCTGAAGAATAATGCTTCACTACCCTTGATAGGTAAAATAGCAGCTGGATTACCTATTGAAGCAATAGAAAATGCAGAAGAGCTAGATATACTGAGTATGTTTATTGGTGATGGTCGTTATGCACTTGAGGTGAAGGGTGACTCTATGATAGATGAAGGAATATTTGATGGAGATATTGTAGTTTGTCAAGAAACAGTAACAGCGAATAATAATCAAATAGTAGTTGCTCTAGTAGATAATGATAGTGCTACCTTAAAAAGATTTCAAAATAACAACGATGGTACTGTAACTTTATTTCCAGCAAATGTAAGTCATAAACCACAGCAATATGAAGCTGATAGGGTGAAAATACAAGGAGTTTTTGTCGGGCTTTTACGCTTATCTCAGCGTTAGCATTAGTGGGGGCCTATGGGGAGAGATTACTGGAAAAAAGCTATTATATTATTAGATATGGATGCTTTTTATGCTTCGGTAGAAATATTAGATAATCCTGAGCTACAGGGTAAGCCAGTATCTATAACAAATGGCTCGCATGGCGCCACTCTTATAACATGTTCTTATGAGGCTAGAAAATATGGTCTTCATATCGGTATGCCTTTGTACAAAGCAAAGTCATTGTGTAAAAATTTAGTAAACTTGCCTGCTCGACATAAGCGTTATAATTATATCTCTAATAAAATAATGTGTCATATCAGAGAAAATATTTGTCCTGATATAGAAGTATATTCAGTCGACGAAGCTTTTATAGATATAACAGGTATTCAAAGGAGTTATGGTCCAATATCCAAAATTGCATATCGTTTACAGCAGGATATATATAATAAATTTCGATTACGCTCATCTCTGGGAGTTAGTGGCGATAAAACAACAGCAAAATATGCTGCAAAGCAGGCAAAACCTTATGGTATAAAAATAGTTTCGCCAGAAAACGCAGGTGCTTACATGGCTAAAGCCCCAGTTACTGATATATGTGGTATTTCTACTAAGGTTGCCAGCTTTCTGGAGAATTATGGTATTAAATATTGTGGTGAGATGAGTAAACTTCCACCGGAAATATTAACCCAGAAATTTGGTGTGACTGGTAAGAGAATTTGGTATATGTGCCAGGGTTTAGATCAGGCTATTGTTAGGGTCAATGAAAGTAAACCTAAAACTATGGGACATAGTAAGGTCTTACCTCCTAATACAAATAGTCGAGAGAGAATTTTATTCTTTTTTGCCCATATGGTTGCTAAGTTAACTACAAGGTTAAGATTGCATAACTTTTATTCAGACTACTTTTTGATAGCTATGCGGACTAAGGATAAAATATGGCTAGGAGACAAAATACGTGTAGCTCTTAAAGATAATAGTCAGCAAAAATTGTTAAAACTAGTTAAGTTAGTTTTTTCTTATCATTGGCATGGAGAAACTATAACTCAAGTTCAAGTTACTGCTTTGCATTTATGCTCCTGTAAGCAACTTGATTTATTCAGTGCAACTAGAACATTTAAGCTCAATAAAACTATAGATGATATTAACACAAAATATGATGATGAGCTTGTAACATACGGAACAACAGCAGAATCATTAGATAAATAAGAATAATATCGGCATAAAAGATTAAATTATGCTATATATCAATTAAGTCTAAATATTTATGGTGTAAAAATGCTTAGTATACTGGGAACTGGAAGTAAGAGTACAAAATATATTGCAAAAAGCTTAATAAAAAGATGTTCTGATGTGCATGATGTTGCTCTTTTTAGTAAGAGAAAAGAACTATTAGCTTATGCAAAATCACCAACCATAGAAGAAATTGAAAAATTTAGAACTATTAGCAAAACCAGGCTGGTTGCGTGTTTATTTATGTTCTTTTTTATCCTAATAACACAAATTTCATATCTTTACATAAGTTTTATATTTCTAGTTTTAATTTCGTATAATACTTTTTATGGTTGGGAGAAATACTCTGTTAGATGTTTGAGTACTTTTGCTATGAATGCACTTATAACTGTTTTAACATTTTCTGTAGTTATATATGTTTTGTATAACTTAAGCACTATTGATTCAATAGCTGTATCAGCATTAGTGCCGTTGAGTATAAAGCTAATACCGTTAGTAACTTTATCTACATTCATAGCAGTAATTATGGGTTATTTGACTTCTTTAATTACGGTTGGTGATATTACTGTTTTTAACAAAACCAAATGCTTAGATTTTGATATAGATAAGATTTTAGAAAATCCAGAAATTGATAAATATATCGTAAGCAAAAACGGTGATTTCAATATGATAACAAATGTAAAAAAGAAGAAAAAAGAAAAGAAAAATATGAAACTAGATTTTACTACGAAAGCTCCTGAAAGCATTAAGCCATTAGATAAAAAATAGTTTTACACTCTTTTCTAGTTACTGTTATACTCAAGCTTATTTATTATAAGGAAGAAGTATGAGTAATACGAATCAGGCGTATATTTTTACACGTAAATATCAGGATAGAAAGGACTCATCCGTAATAACAAAGATATTAACTGCAAGTCTAGAGCCATCACAAATTGAACCTGATATCTCTAACACTGATCCAGAAACTGGGGCTCCAGTTGAATCTGAATGTCATTTCTATAATGATATGATTGATAAAACACTAGATGCTGCTTACGAAAGCATTGAAACTTATGTAAGTGAAAATAACGCTTTTCCTAGTATAGGTGTGATGGTAATGTTATTAAAAAAGTTTAAGAGCATACGGCTGGGTAATATTTTCCAAGCATTATCACTTTATAGTAGTACTATACGTGTTTATGACATTGATACAAAAAATAAATTAGATCGTTTAAAAAACAGCGAGGATAAAGATGATCAACATCGTTATAATAATGCTTTAAATCTTCATGCAACGATGTTGCTTATTTGTAGCAATTATTTAGTTGCTACAAAAAATGGAAATAAAAACCAGTATAAAATAACTTTATTAAAAGAAGCATTAAAACCTATGTATGATTATCGGTCAAAAACTATAAATTTTATAAAGACTTTGTGTGCAAGTGCTGACATCCAGAATAAAAATGACCCAATTGGATTACTCCTTAGGAATGTGCTAAATGAATTTAAATCACAGCAATCAAAGCGCAATAACTGTCGCAAGTCATGGTCTATAAATGATCTTGCGTCTAAGATTGATGACTTATCACCTAATTCTCTAATAATTTTATCTAAACTTATCTCTAATTACTGGTATCAGGATAGGGAAGATGGCTTTGATAGTTTTGAAGTGAGTTTAACCCCAATGTTAGAAGAGCAATCATTTTTAAATTATTTTAAGTCTGAGATGAGTGCCACATTATTTAGTGATGTTGAAAGCTATATTCGCGGAGATATTTCATCTATTCCTGATTCAGACCATAATAGTGATCAGGTAAATAATGTGGTTAAGATGTTTGATCAATGGTTACATGATAAAATAGCAGATATATATAACGAGTTTTGTCCAGATCACTCTGCGACTCATACGTTTATATTAAACAGTTACATAAGACATTTATTGACCGAATGTAGGTTTGGTTCTAAAGAAACTCTAGATGATGATGATCGTGCTCTGCGCTTAGAAAATATTGATCTTGCAGGAAAAATTATATCTAAAAATAGTAAAGAAAATATAACCAATCCTTTTTTTCAATACTATGTTACAGATATAAATTTACTTAGCTCTCTGTATCTTATTTATAACAAAAGGTACCCTGACAGCACTCCTGAAATGTATGATATTTGGGATTCGGAAGATTTATTTGTAAACGCATTAAAATGTCAATTAAAGTCTATTAAAAGTGCTAGTGACAATTACAGGATGATTCAGCTCTCTCTTTTCAGATTGTTAAACCTTTATGAATATATATTCTTTTACCACAAGAATAAAAATGTTTCTAAAGAAAAACCTGCACCATATAAAGATAAAGTAAAGGATTTTCTCGGCTTAATTGATGCTCAAATGCGAGAAATATTCAAATCAGGTAAAAAATATAGTAAACATAACCTTGTGTTACGTAAAATGCTCCAGCTCCATTTTTATAATAGTAAACAAGCTATGTATGAATTCTGGGATAAGTGCTTTAATATTCCGGGGATAGACTTATCTAAACGCGATATTTCTTTATTTATAAGTCTTAGTGCAAAAGATCTTCCTGGGGACGATAACAAAGAAGACGAAAACAAAACTACTAAATGTTTTTTTCATGGCTTAGAGAAAGGTTACTTTATGTGTAGTACTAAGTGCCCTAGTGAAAAGGATGTGGAAGATAAACAGCGTAATAATGGTGATTCTATTTGTGTTACTGATAATCTAGTGGTTATAGATTCACACGATAGAGATCCTGCTAGATATGGAGGTTCTTATTATTCAACTCAATCAGTGTCTCTAATAAAGGTTATGGTGAGGGAAGTTTTAAAAATAGTTTGGTTTAAAGAAGATTTATACAATGAGTATTTAGCTAGTCTTAGCGCATTTCCATTGGTAAAGAAGTGTGCTAATTTGATTTGGAATGAATACAGAGCAAGTTTTTTTAGTTCCAATGTAGCCTCTGGAAAAAAATTTCAAATAAAGATAATTACTGGTGGTAAAGCTGCTAATTACAAGAAAATAGAAGTAGCGGTAAAGGCCATAAATATAAATTCTAGTAAGGCCAGGGTTAAAGATGATAATGATAATATGTATGTTTCGCCCTAAATTTATTCTGATAAAATAAATATAAGTTCTGTTAGGTGGGCTACATACATTAACAATGCGTCAACATAAACCAACTTGTCTATGTTTTAAAGTTTAAGTGCAAAGGAAACAAAAAATATTACTAGTAATTTATTATATACCTGATACAATTATCAAAAATTTTAAACGGAAATAATATGAGTAATACTAATCAAGCTAAAGTTTTTACGAAAGAGTATATACAAAGAATTAAAAATCAACCATTAGCTAGAATATTATCACTTGATTTAAATCCTCCAGAAAATGAGTGTAATACAGCTAGAACATCTCCAGAAACTGGAGTAGCTCTTGAGTGTGATTGTAAAGTTTGCTCTGGTATTTTAAATAAATCACTAGACGCGGCTTTTGAAGATATAAAATCACATGTTAGTAGCACCAACACTTTTCCAACAATAGGAATGATGGTACTATTCCTAAAAAAATTTAAGACTATAAGACTTGGAAATATTTTCCAAGCATTATCGCTTTACAAGGCAACTACTGAAAAATTTGATATTGATACTGAGCAAAAAATAGAAAATCTCCGGCTAAGCAAAGATGAAGTAGATAAAAGAAGTTATAGTGCAAGTTTAAACTTACATGCAACTATGTTACATATTTTTAGTAATTATCTTAAGTCAGTGAAGAGTGGGAGTAAAAATAATTATAAACTAACTATGCTTAAAGAGTCATTATTGCCACCTTATAAGAATAGGGAGGTAAATATTAATTTTATAAAAGAGCTATATGAAGATTCTAGTGAGGGTGGCGCATATGAGTCAATAAAATTACTGTTAACAAAAACATTGAATCAATTTAAAAAAACTCGGTCATCTGCTAAAAAAAAGATAAGGTTTTGGAATATAGGTGATCTTGGTTCTAAAGTTGATATCCTAGATTTGCCATCTTTAATTGTTTTATCTGGTATAGCCTTAAACTATTGGGATGATTTTGTAGACTCTAAATTATCAAATCATTACGAAGATAAACGGCGTAATCTAAAAAATAGTCTTGCCCCAATGAATGCAGAGAGATCATTTCTTAATGACCTGAAAAGCAATAAACTTGACTCGGCTTTGTTCGATGAACTAGAAAATTATATATTGGATAAAGAAAACTCAATAAATGTTAAAAATTATGATAATAATAGCGCAGATAGCATTGTCAAATACATTAATGATTGGTTACTAGAGAATATAAGTCTTATATATAATGAATTTTGCGATAATAATATTATTAAGCATCCATTTATACTTAATGCATATTTAAGGCACTTATCAAATCAAGCTAGATTAAATTCTAGAGAAAGTATTGACTTAGAAGAATATTATGAGATTAGATATCCATATTTATGTGAAGCTCATGATATAGTAAATACTTTAGATAATTCCTATTTAGCCACGGATAACTATCTAAAAGCCTATATAAATGATGTAATGTTAGTATCTAAGCTTTATTTGTATAAGATTGGGACAGAAGATGTTGACCTTAATCGTAGGTGGTCATTTAAAAATCAGGGCTACTTTGAAGGTGTAATACATAATCACTACCTAGTTGTGAAGCGAGACAGGCATAATTATGTGACGGTGCACTTATCACTATTCAGGCTATTTGAAATTTATAAGTATATATTTTTCTTTAGAAAACGTTCAGATAAAAGTTATGCCTGGCCAAAGGTAGGAGAAAATGATAGAGACGCTCTTCTTAACATTGTCATGCATTACATGCATGAAATTTTTAAATTGTCTGAAAAGTACGAAAAAGATTCATTTATTTTAGGTAAAATGCTGCAAGTGCATAATTTTTTGGGTAAAAAGAAAATGTATGATTTTTGGCAGTCCTACTATATAAATAAACAATGCCTACTAACAAAACGTGATTTGTTTATGTTTTTAAGTTTAAGTGCTAAGCAAACAGAATCTAAGAGTAATACAGAGCTGGAGCGCAATTATTTTTTGACAGGTATTGAGCATGGCTTTTTCATGAAACCTAACAAATATAATAATAGGAATGACTTAGAGCATGCTCAGCGTGTGAAAGCTGAGACTATTTGTGTTATGGATAAGGCAGTAGTTATAGAATCACATAATAGAGATCCCAGTCGATCAGGAGGTGCTTATTACGCGACAAAAGCTGTGTCATTAATGAAGGTAATGGTGCGCTACATATTAGAAATTTTTGATTTAGATGATAATCAATATAATATATATAAATCTAAATTGGGACCAGTTACAACAAAATGTGTAGATCTTATTAGGGCTGAAACTCGCACAAATAAGAACGATCCGGAAAAAGATTTTAAAATAAAAGTCATAACAGGTGGGAAAGCTTGTAATTATCAAAAGATTGATGCGGCTGTAAAAAATTTAAGGCCAGGATCCATGAGCACCAGCTATGACAATGGATATTTAATTATTTCTTTATGATTCCTCTATATTCGTTTCCGTCTTAATTGTTTTTATTCTTATAGGAAAGAATTAAGATTTTTTGGTATAATCATAATAGCGCGCTAAAAAAACGTAATATTTGTAGCTGGTATAGTCGTTATTTAGTAGATTTATATTTGCTGAAGAAAAACCTAATTCTGCAAAAGTTTATTTTTCAAAATTTATATTCTTTTTATCTGTTTCATGTTCTTCATCACTATCAGTGCTTTTATCATTTTCAGGCTTAGTTTTACATTCTACATTGCCATGCAGCAGCGATTTTGCTTCTTGAGGCCTTTCCTTTTGAGAAACTCTATCCTCATGTCCATTAATTGAATGACTTGAATCACGTTCAGCTGCAAGTTCA
This sequence comes from Pseudomonadota bacterium, assembly GCA_036340215.1. GTDB lineage: Bacteria > Pseudomonadota > Gammaproteobacteria > Comchoanobacterales > Comchoanobacteraceae > JABJPE01. The sequence goes on from JAYYZF010000075.1 coordinate 48,101, forward strand.
AGTTCTGATAAAAGTTGTTTGTCATTTGATATTGTTTCAGTAGTGTAAAGTTGTATGCCACTGTATATAGATACTGCAATTGAAGCTGCAATCAATATTGGTAATACTGGAGGGCTAAGTGCTGCTCCAATTAAGCCAGTTAATGCAGCTACTAGACTAGTATACGTGACTATTAAACCAATAGTAACAGCAATACTAGATAAGAGCAGAAATAGATTAAATCCCTTGTTTTTTGCTTTGTCTAAACAACTATCCCATTCATTAATATTTTTCAGGTAATCTTCCACACGAGTAACCCCAGTATCGACAGTCTCGTTACTCAAGGTTAACCCTTTTGCTATGGAATTTTTAATATTATCATTTGGTATTACTTTAGCAGTTTTCATAATATGAGCAGCGGCTGTTATATCATCCATAGCTGTAATTTCATTTCTAAGTTTTTCTAACTGCTCGATAATTGCATCATTATTTCCAGATAATAGCTTGATATTATCTATTCTTGCTTCACACAATTCTAGAAAGCTTTCTCTATATAAATAAATACTATCTTTCTTTAATTTATTATTTCTCATATTTTGGGTAATTGCTGCTAAAAAAAATAATTTATAAATCTCATAATCCACATTCACTTCCGGCGTCTTTCCATGACCATAAGATTCAGTTATATTTGCTTTACCCATTTTTCCTCTCCATTAACAGATCACTACTTACGAAGTATAGTATAATAAAACTAAAATATCTGGTATTTGATAATAGTTTTTTTAAGCTCAGTGTAAAATTAATTATCATGTACAACTTTCCCGCTTAAAAATCCCTGCCTATTATTTTTGTCTCATAGTTATTTTAGTATCTGGTTCCTTATCATCGTTGCTTGGCCCTATATTCACATCACCGGTAAGATCACCTTTACCTAATTGTTTAAATTGTGAACTTCTAGTTGGTTCGTTGCGACTGTTGTGCATTGAGGAAACTCGCATTTCATATTCATCACCCATATCACTTGTATTTGCTATTTTGCTTGACTTTAATAGTTCCTTGGTTCCAGTCAGAAAGCCTCCCACAGCTAGTACAGTTCCTCCTATCAAAAGACCTGCTGCTACAGCTGTGGCTATTTGAGGTAGTAATGCGGTTGCGAGAGCTATTGCTCCAATCACCAGGGCTACTGTTCCAATTGCTAGTCCTGCTATTGCAACTTTTCCCAATGTGGATTTAAATATATTTGTTTTCTGACTCTTTAGTTTTGAAATTTCATGTTCTATTTCATTAATATTTTTTCCTATTGTCTTTTTTATTCCATCTAATGTAGGATTAGAGTCCCCGTCGGATGTATCAGCAAGGGAATTTAATATTTTTGGATAGTTTGATTGATGAATCATAGGTAAATTTAATGATTCCTGTAATTCTACTAATTCTTCCTTGTAAGCTTCAAGTAAACATAGTGTTTTATCATTATAGTCTACTTTTGCAAAAGTATTTTTAATTGTTGTTAGTTTATTCAATGATTCCTGTTCCAATGTAAAACCATATTTTAATTGGTTTTCTGCAGGAGTTAATTTTGCTTGTAAGTAATTATTCTTTAGTTGCTCAAAATTTTTCGTATCCATATCAATTTTAGATAATGTACATATACATTCCGCTAATTTATTTGAGACTCTATCTTCAACAGTATGAATATTATCTACATTTGCTGGATATTCATTAATAACCGTGCTTAAGTCATCAAAATTATTAAATTTTAACTGATCCTTTAATGAAAGGTTTCTTTTGTTAAATTTTTGCGGATTCTTGCCATTATTATCAATTAGTGATACTCCTTGTTTTTGCATTAAGTTTTCTATATAGGAGTTAAACTTTTCTGCTTTTTCTTTATCAGAATAATCATCAGAGCTTAAAATATCTCTTATCTTTATTAGATGATCATACTCATCTTTTTTTGACATAGGATTAATACTTAATTCTTCAGATTTTAAATTATCTTTTTCAGAATTTTGAGAGATAGTAATAAAATTATCACGATATACATTTAGTTTTTGATATATTTCATATATTTCACTAGCCGGTGATGATTCAGCGCTAATTTTAAGGTCACCAAATTCCTTATTAATTTTTTTAAGTACCTCATTACTACCAGGATCCCCAATTACTATCCTACTAATTTCCCCTTTTAAAATTTTTGTCCATTCATTCTTAATATCAGATTCGCTAATTTTTCCATCTACAGCCATTATTTCCATGCTAGAGGCTTGCAAAACAACTCTCCAAGCTTGGTCTCTTTGAGATTGTTCGTTTACACTTAAAGAGCTCTTCTTATCAAGGTCCTTAATAGTTCCTAAGTTTTGCTTAATACTTTGTATGTCATCTTTAGAAAAGTTTCCTTCCCGCAGTTCATTTAGTAGGTTAAGTTCATACTGGTTGGTTTCTATTTTTTGCTCACAAAACCCTAATGTGTCAGCAACGCCATTTTCATCAAGTATAAATTTCATAGTTTTAAGATTTAACAACAATTTAACTTGATTAATAGCTATTAGGTTTGATTCTTTATCTCGCATATTTATCCCTATAATATTCAGTAATAACCTAATTATAGTTGGATTTTTATTAAATTTAGCAAAGTAGCGTTATAATCATAAAAAAGCGCTATTTATGGTTTGTTTGTGCTTGGATAGCAGTTATGACGATAGTAAATATAATATCATCTATTGATGCGCCCCTTGAGAGATCGTTAACTGGTTTGTTCAGACCCTGTAACATTGGTCCAATACACATGACATCTGCACTTCTTTGTACCGCTTTATAAGTTGTGTTGCCAGTATTTAAATCAGGAAAAATACAAACAGTAGCTTGTCCAGCAACATCGCTAGTAGGTGCTTTTTTGGCTGCAACATCAGGGTTTATTGCAGCATCATATTGTAATGGCCCATCGACAACAAAATTAGAAGCTGATTCTTTTACTAAATTAGTTGCATCTGCAACTTTTTTTACAACATCACCACTCCCAGAATTACCCGTGGCATAACTAATCATAGCTATTTTTGGCTCTATACCAAAGTGTGCTGCTGATTTAGCGCTAGCAATTGCTATCTGAGCTAATTGTTTTGTATTCGGATTAGGATTAATGGCGCAATCACCATAAACCATTACTTGTTGTGGTAAACACATGAAAAATATTGAGGAAACTATATCGTTTTTATCATTGGTTTTAATAAGTTGTAACGCTGGGCGAATAGTATTTGCCGTGGTTGTAATTGCCCCTGCCACTAAACCATCTGCAGCTCCTTGTTGGAGCATCATAGTTGCTAAGACTATATTGTCAGAAAGTTGCTCGGCAGCAATATGAGTAGTCATGCCTTTATGCTCTCGTAAAGCAACTAAGGGTTTAATATATTTTTCTCTAATATCTACTGGATTAATTACTAATAAGTTTTTTGGAAGACTATAGCCTGCATTATTTGCTATCTTTTCTATTTCTGATAGTTCACCTAAAAGTATTGGTAGAGCTAAGTTTTTTTGTGCTGCGATTATTGCTGCCTCTATGATGCGCGGATCTGAAGCTTCTGGTAGTAGTATTCTTTTTAGATTTGCTTGTGCCTTTAAGGTTAATTGGTAGCAAAAAGCAGCTGGAGTTAATCTTGGTTTATAATTTTCTGCTAACCATAGTTTTAACCATTTTTTTGAGATACAGTTAGCAATATACTCTCCAGCTAATTTTTGTTGCTCGATGTCATTATCATGAATATGCATTTCTAAGTTTTGTAATAGTTGTGTTGTTGTAAAGCTATCAAATTCTGTCACTAATATAACTAGATTCTCTGCTATTGAATTTTGACAGAGCTCAAGCAGTTCTTTCTTCGGTTCATAGCCACCAGTAAGAAGTAAGCCAGCTATTTTGCAGCCATTCGCTACGGCTAAAGTTGTAGCAAGGATTATATCACTCCTATCACCAGCTGTTATGATTAAATTCCCAGGGCGAAGAGCAGAGCTAATATTATCTACACTTCTTGCACACATACTGATATTAACTATACGTGCCTGGTTAATATTGCCTGAATTAATTATTTTAGCATTAAGTTTTGGAATTATGTCTAAAACTCTTGGGCGTAGCATTTCAGAGTGCCAGGGAACTTTTGCAATTACAGGTATACGATTTGATAAATTAATTTTTATATTTTTATTTTTATTTTCTGTATTACTAATAACATTAGTTTGCGTACTATTTGAGATATTGAGTGGAGGATTTATTTTGTTAACTATACATGCAATTATGTTATTTGAGCCTCTATTACTAAAAAACCTGGTAGTGCTATCAATATTAGCATGCATTTGCTTTAGAGTTTTATTGTTGGGTGAGGCAACTATTACAAGCTCGGCACTCAAGGCAGATGCAACTTTTTTATTTAGCTGCTGTGTACATTGATTTTCCTGCTCCACATACAGACCCTGGACGATAACAATTTCATATTTAGTAGAGAATTTTGTGAAGTTTTCCAAAACTTTTTCTAGTAAGATGTCACTTTTCCCAGCTGAATATAACTTCATAGCATGATTTAGGGAGATTGAGTGTTTGCTATTTTTAGTTGTGAAATCATTCTGTTGGATAGGTTTGAATATGCCTGCTAATAAGCCATTATTGGCAAAGAACTGCTGCATGCCAAAGCACGATGTTTTCAAGCCAACACTTGCTGATGCTGGTATTAACATCAAGGTTCTTTTCATTAGCAGCCCCCATTATTTTTTACAGTTAACGGCAAGTTTTGCAATCATCAATTCTTCATTTGTTTTAAATACATAAACTGGTATAGCAGATGTTTCTTGCGATATTATGTGGTTACTACAGGCACCATTGTGATTATTATCTTTCTCAGATATATTCAAACTCAAAAATTTAAGATGTTGAATAACTAAAAAACGTATTAAGGCAGAGTTCTCGCCAATACCACCTGTAAAAATGATACCATCACAATTTTGAAGAGGTACCATGTACGAGGCAATATATTTAGCAATAGAATAACAAAATATATCTATAGCTAACTTAGCATCTTTATCTCCAGCAACATAAGCTGCCTCAAGTTTTCTCATATCATGGCTTATTCTGGATAGGGCACGCAAGCCAGATCTTTTATTAAGAGTATCTGTTATTTCTGCTAATGATATGTTTAACTTGCTAGCTAGGTATTGATGAATGCCTGGATCAATATCTCCTGATCTAGTTCCCATAACTAAGCCAGCAAGTGGTGTAAACCCCATGGAGGTGTCAACACTTTCTCCTGCTTTAATCGCACAGATACTGGCACCATTACCAAGATGAATACTTATTAAATTTGGCTTCATATTTTGAGTGATCTCTGTAAATTTCTGAGATATAAAGTTATGGCTAATACCATGAAAGCCGTATTTCTTGATGCCATATTTAGTAGCTATATCTCTATCAATCGCGTATGTTGCTGCTATTTCTGGGATGCTACTATGAAAAGCAGTGTCAAATACGGCTATATTCTTAATCTTTGGGAATGCTGTTAAACATGTCTCGATACCAGCAATATTGCTAGGATTATGTAGAGGAGCTAAGCTACTAATTTCCTTCAATTTTAGAATATTATTTTGGTCTATTTTTGTTGCTTTTTTAAAGTGCAATCCACCGTGGACAACCCGATGCCCAATTGCGGTTAAGCCTTTTTTTACCGCGCTATCATTTTTAATAATAGCTATTATTTTCTTTAATGCTTCTTCAATAGTAGCATTAGGTATGTGATAACCCTCAATACTATTTTGATGAGAGAATGAGAGATGACAAGAATCTGTATTTATATTATCTACTAAGCCATGATATATATGATGTTCACTATTAATCTCAAAAACAGCAAATTTTACTGAAGAGCTTCCGCAATTAATAACTAAAACGTATTTACTAGACACCTGTTATCTCCACTACTAAGTATATCTTAATTATAATACAAATATGGAGAAAATTCAGGA
>JAYYZF010000076.1:0-9112 GCA_036340215.1 Pseudomonadota bacterium
AAACCTAAGGTTTGACGAGACAAGCTTTTATTGAGTAAGGGGGCTACTATACAACTTACGACTATACTGGTAATAGCCCCATAAATAAAGACATCACTAGTTGCTGCTGTATAAGCAGCGGTAGTTATAAAAATGAGGGACATTTGATACTGCCACATATTATCTATGACGGCAGTTATAATATTGTAGGAAATCAAAATATAATAAATACTTCTAGACTTTGCATTGTTAAATACACTTTTTATTTGCTCATAAATGGAGTCATTTTCATGCTTAATTTTTACTTCTATCTCATTCATTATGATAATATTTTCTATATTTAACTTACAATAAATACTAGCATTTTATGCCATTAATGTCAATGTAATTGTGCTTGTATAAGCAATGTTAGAATTAGTTAAGACAAACATCTAAAGTGGATTTTAATCTAGAATTTATATAAAAAAGTAAAAATAATGTATGGAAAAATACACTAAAAACTCTAGAGCTAAGTAAGTTAGTTTAAGTAAACCTTTGTATCTATGTGTTTACTCTAAATAGCATGACGTCGCCATCTTGAACTATATATTCCTTTCCCTCTAAACGCCACAATCCTGCTTCTTTGGCCCCTTGCTCCCCTTTACTTTCAATATAATCATTGTAACTTATTACTTCTGCCCTAATAAAACCTTTTATAAAATCTGTATGAATAGTTCCTGAAGCTAACTGAGCATTAGTATTCTTAGGTATTGTCCAAGCCCTAACCTCATTTGGACCGGCAGTAAAAAAAGTTTGTAACCCAAGCATATCATAACCAACCCTAACTAAATTATCTAAGCCAGACTCTTCTAAACCCATATCTGCAAGGAAAGTTGTCTTATCCTCGTCATCAAGCTCAGATAATTCTGCCTCAATAGCCGCACAGACAATTATAACATGAGCATCGTTTTCTTTAGCATAGGCCTGTACCTTAGCAACGTATGGATTATTTTCAAATTGGTTTTCAGAAACATTAGCAACATAAAGTACAGGCTTAGCTGACAAAAGCTGCAAATTAGATATAATCTCATTTTCCATATCTGAAATATTATCCATCAATCTTACAGGGCCATTATTACTGATATGAGAATGTATACTTTCTAAAGAGCTAAGATAAAGTTTTGCCGCCTTATCTCCCGTCTTAGCAAGTTTTGATGATTTGATAATAGCTTTATCTATACTCTCCAAATCAGCTAGACATAGCTCTGTATCTATTATCTCGATATCTGATATTGGATTTACCAAACCAGAAACATGACTAATCTCAGCATCATCAAAGCATCTTACAACATGAGCAATAGCTTGAACTTCTCTTATATGCGCAAGAAATTTATTTCCCAAACCCTCGCCGTTTGCAGCACCTGCTACTAACCCAGCAATATCAACAAACTTCATACAAGCGGGAATAATTTGCTTAGGCTTTACTATGTGCCCAATGTTATCAAGTCTATTATCAGGAATAGGTACAATACCAATATTTGGCTCTATAGTACAAAAAGGGTAGTTTGCAGCTTCTATTTTTGATTTAGTTAGAGCATTGTATAAAGTTGATTTACCAACATTTGGTAACCCTACTATTCCACATTTAAATCCCATGATGACTCCATAATTACTTTTAAGTGTGCAAATTCTGCATAAATGTTTGTATATCACCAGTAAACAGATAATCTAGCAGAAGCATTGACTCGTCAATTGCATTATCTATATTAGACCTCTCACCTGGCTTAGGCTTGGAAAGCACATATTCAGAAACCTCAGCTGAAGTCCCTGGGTGGCCTATACCTATCCTTAAACGCAAAAAATTGGTGCTTCCTAGGTGCTCTTTTATGCTTTTTAAGCCATTATGTCCTGCACAACCCCCACCTAACTTAAATCTTATAATACCTGGTAAAAAATCTAGCTCATCATGTATTACGAGTAACTGGGATGGCTTTAATTTAAAGTAACGCATATATTTGCTAATTTCTTGGCCGTTATTATTCATATAAACTAGAGGACGCATTAGTTTCATCGCCCTACCCTCGTAACATACTTCGGCTATCTCAGCTTTACAGCTACTAGTAGCTGTAAATTTAGCATTTAATCTTTCAGCAATCTTTGACAAAAACCAAATACCAGCATTATGTCTCGTCGCCTCATACTTGGAACCGGGATTTCCTAAAGCGACAATTAGCTTAATGTCATAATCAGTCAAACTCAAAATAAACCCAATTGAAATATGAAATTAGTTACTCACTAGCATCAGCACTATCATCAGCACTAGAGCTTGACCTAGTACTATGAATAACAAATACAGCAGCATCATTATCTACAGAAATTTTTGTAGCAAGCTCAACACCCTTAGGTAATTTTAATTCAGAAAGATGAACTTTACCGTCAAGTTTAACTTTAGATACATCAACCTCAATATTCTCAGGTAGTAGACTAGGTAAGCATTTAATTTCAATACTAGTAAATAAATGGGTAGCAATACCTCCAGCTTTAACACCAGGCGCCTTGGACTCACCTAAAAATGCTAAAGGAACTGGCATTTTCACGATGGCATCACTTTTCACACGAAAGAAATCAACATGCCTAACATAACCCTTATCAGGATGTATATGAGAATCCTTTAAAACAACTTGCTCACTTTTACCATCTATAATTAAGTCAATTATATGAGAATGAAACTCTGGTGTTTTCATTGCAAGGTTTATTGTCTTTGCATCTAAGTAAATATTACTATTTTCTTTATTTAAACCGTAAACAACACCCGGAACAAGACCTTCAAGATGGCATATTTTCCTAGTATTGCCTTTTCCAACCTCAACTCTGTGCTTTGCTTCAATTTGTATTTTTTGTGACATTATCTGCCTCCTCTTGTTATCAATCAATAAATAGTGAGCTAATAGATTCCTTACTGATTAGCCTTTTAATTGTCTCAGCTATTAAGCCGCCTAATTTTAATTGCCTAATCTTCTTATTAGCCAATATATCATTACTACAGTCTATAGTATCAGTTACAACTAATTCATCAAGTAAAGAGTTTGAAATAACTTTGTTTGCATCTCCCGATAAAACAGGATGAGTGCAATAGGCAAAGACTTTTTTCGCTCCTTTTTGCTTAAGAATAGCTGCAGCCTGACACAATGTGCCGGCAGTATCAACTAAATCATCGACTATTACGCAATTCTTGTTTGCAATATCCCCAATTATATTAGTAACCTCTACTTTGTTATGGCGAAACCTTCTCTTGTCTACAATGGCAAAATCCTTATTGAGTCTCTTTGCGACTGCCCTAGCTCTTACAACCCCACCCATATCAGGAGCCACCACCACAGAATCTTCAAGGTGATCTTTATTTTTTATATCATCTATTATTACAGGAGATGCATATATGTTATCAACAGGCAAACTAAAAAAACCTTGTATTTGGTCAGAATGTAGATCAACAGTTACACATCTACTTACACCAACAGAAGACAGCATATCCGCAACAACCTTAGCTGTAATTGCAACTCTAGCGGATCTTACTCTTCTATCAGCTCGCGCATAACCAAAATATGGCATAACAACAGTTATACATGATGCTGAGGCTCGTCGCAGTGCATCGGCTAATATCATTATTTCCATTAAATTGTCGTTACACGGTGCAGAAGTGGACTGTATTATAAAAACATCTTTGCCACGAACATTCTCTTCAATTTCAGCCATTATCTCACCATCGCTATATCTTCCTAAATTAACATTACCAAGGGTTAAGCCAAGGTAATTTACAATCGATGAAGAAAGAGCAATATTTGAGTTACCGCTAAATATCTTAATATTATCCACTGAATGGTCTCCGCACCCAAAATGAGGGGCATGGCTGGGGTGGCAGGATTCGAACCTGCGAATGCGGGGATCAAAACCCCGTGCCTTACCACTTGGCGACACCCCAATGTTAAAATTAATAATCGATAATAATGCTAATAATATCGAGATTTGTCAACATTTAATTGTAATTGTATTATAATCTTAGAGAATTAACTTTGTCACGTTTTTTATCAAAAACAATCCTTTACAAAATAATTTGTGGCGTAATAAAAATAAGTAACTGTCTTTTTTTAATTATTTCCTCTTTATGTCTGAAGAATATACCAAAAAATGGCAAGCTTTTAAAAAGTGGGAGCCCAGCTTCTACTTTGGCTTTATGCCTCTCAAAAATACCTCCCAAAACAAGAGACTGACCAGATTTCACAATTGCATCGGTATCTACTCTACGAGTTTTAATCGCCATAACTCCAGCATATGATTGTCCAGGCTGATCTTGACTAATACTTATATGCATTTTTACCATGTTAGCCCCTATTACATCTGGTATAAATTTTAGACTTAAAACAGCTTTTTTAAAAACAACAGCACTTCTACCATTTGTATCAGGCTCAAAGTATGGAATTTCATCACCAGTTTCAATAAAGGCGCTTTTACCAGAAGTTGTAACTAGCTCTGGAGCTGAAATAATATGAGCATGCCCATTTTGCTCAAGAATCTTTAATTGTGCCCTAACCAAACCAACGTTTCGTGAAAATAAATTTAATACGTTACTTTTTTTTTGATTACTTCCTGCATCAGGTTGAAATTTAATACCTAAATTAGTTAGATAATCTTCATCAACGCTTACTAGGTAAGCACGGATACTGATCTGCTTTGGAGGTATATCTAATAATTTTTTTAACTTTTGTATCTCCTTGTAATCCTTGTAAGAACAACTAAGTTTAATTGTGTTTAATTTTCCATCTGTACTTATAATGCGCACCTCTTTTAAATCAGTTTTAGACGTTATTTGTTTTACGAAGTCTTTAGCCTTTATAAAACTTAAGCTGATATTGAAAATATTAGAGAGAACCTCGTTTTTTTTCGATAATAACTCTATATCTGCACAATTTGATATAAAAACAACCCCATCATAATCATGATAGCACCAGCCACCTGCAGCTACTAGACTATCAAAAGCTTGTGATAAACTAATACTGTTCAGCATTAAATTTAAATTCTTATCGTTTATACCTTTGAAAATAATATTCCTGCGTGCAACGCTTGCGACATCTTTTATAAGATTGTGTAAAGACAAGGAATCTCCATCAATAGTTACATTTCCACGTGAATCAAAACTTATATGTCTTTCAATAAAAGGACTCTTCTCCTTAGCAAATATAGAAACAAAAAAAAATATTAAGAATAAAATCCTCATTGCACCTCTAAAGTTAACTTGTTTGATTTTTTATGCGCTTTAATAATTATTTTCTCGACATTACGATTGTTGCGATAACAATGAGACTCTGCCGCCATTAAGAGTTTTTCGTAATCATTAAAACTCTCAGAATAATCAGAAAAGGATATTTTCTTATTGGATTTGAAAAATAGCACATGATTCCACCCTTTCATAAACACAAGGTAAGTCATGCTGTAGCTTACAACCAATATCATTAGCCATAATGGCGTCATAACTTTCGACCTATAATAAAACCTAGCTAAAACCACATGTGCCCTTTTCATTAATAGCAACAAACTTATTTTGCTTGTAAGAACTTACTAACCAGTCTTTTCCTAAATTTACTTTTATTTCCTCTAAAGCACCAAAACGAGAGAAACCACCAAAAATTGAAACTTTTCTGGGCTGGTAAATTATTCGCTCCAAAGAAACCTGTACTGGAAGTAAGTCTGATATATTTTTTAAAAAAGTAAAAAAGTTTTTTAACTTATAGTTACTAACCTCATTTTTGGCATTAAGTGGACTATTCTCCCCTTTCTTTTCAAAACAAAACCAACAACAAAATATAAATATGAATATTAGTGACAAACAAAAAATAAAATTTCTTTTGCAAAAATATGCCTTGGAAAGCCAGGTTTTAATACTAGCAGAATCCGAAAAACAAAATTCGCCCTTAACTTCTAAAAGTTTATTTGTGATAATTTTGCACTCAGAAGAAATATTCATTTTAAAAACACTTATATCAGATGGTAAATATGTAATTAAATCATTTTCTACTCGAGGATCTAGTGCTAAAAAATAGGTATTTGATATTAACCGCATATCATGAAATTTGGTTGGTAATTCAAAATATTTAGATATTTCCGAAGACCTATAGGAACTCAATATAACAATGTTCTTTTCACAAAAATAAACCTGATAGATTACACAAGAAATCTGTATAAAATACCACCCTGAAACACTACTTTTACTACTAATTAGATGCTCTAAAAACACCCAAATATCTTCATTACTGTGAATACAAAACCTAGCTTCATGAAAAATATTATTTGAAATATCTGCTATTTGCCTACTTAATAAGGAATATCTAACAAAATATTCACCTGGCAAATTCGACAACGTAAAAAGATATTTTTTCACGTGAAACATTTTTATTTCTGGAGAAAACTTATCTAAAAGCTGGCCATAACCATGCAAATCATCATTATTCTTTATTCTGAATACAAAATTTGTAGCATCTTCGTATATAACTTTTATACAAGGAAAAAAATATTTACTATCCTTTATAGGGTTGTCTAGCAACTCTAGAAAACCATCTTCATTCGCATATAAAAAGTAAAATTTATTATTTTTAAATAGAGCGAAACTTAAACCTTTGTAAAACACCATAACTCCACATTACACAGAGATAGGCTATTTCATATTATTATTTTCTACAATACGGTGAAATCTTTCTTGCTAACCGAATAATTCCGATAAATCCTGCATAGAATCTTTTTTCATTGTTTTAGTGAAATCTTTAGAAGAAGGCATATTCTTAACATCAAATATTTCAAACTTACTGTTATTATCATCTGCCGTAGTCAACATACCACTTTCATAATTAACCTTGGCAGTAACAATTCCTGGCGGCTGCTTAAATGCTTTATCTTCAGATGAGTTCAAAGCAACCTTCATAAAATCTATCCATATTGGAAGCGCTAATTGGGAAGCATACTCATATAAAGAAGCAGAGTTATCAAAGCCCACCCAAACTGTAGCCACAATATCTTGATTGTAACCACAAAACCAAGCATCTTTTTGATCATTGGTTGTACCTGTTTTTCCGGCTAAATCTTCTCTTTTTAAAGCTAATGCTCTCCTTCCAGTACCTCTCTTTATAACATCCTGTAATACACTGTTAATAAGATAAGAATTTGTCTCGCTAATAACTCTTTTATCTTGAAGTTTTTGACTGAACCTACTTCCTGGAATAACTATTTGCTTGCCGCTCTGATCAACAATCTTTGCAATTAAATATGGCTGAAATATATTACCCCCATTAGCAAATGGGCTATATGCTACCGTTGCTTGTAGCGGTGAAGACAATCCAGAACCTAGAGCTAATGATAAAGAACTAGGCATTTCAAGCTCACCACTGAAACCAAAACTTTTTATATAATCTCGTGCAATCTGTATACCAATACTATCTAATATTCTAACTGCAACAAGGTTTCTTGACTTTACAAGGGCCTCGCGAAGATTTGTTGGCCCGAGGAATCGTAAATTAACATTATTTGGTCTCCACAACTCGTTGTCGCCGTTGTCTTTTACAACTACTGGTGAGTCATTAACAACACTTGCCAGGGTAAAGCCATTCTCCAAAGCAGCTGAGAAAACAAAAGGCTTAAATAATGAGCACATCTGTCTTTTTGCTTGAGTTGCTCTATTGAAATTACTTTCATAGAAATGATAACCACCATTCAAAGCTAAAATTGCCCCATTTTTTGGATTTAGAGCTACTAGAGCACCGTCAACCCCTGGATTCTGAGTGAGCTGCCACCTATCATTTTCTTGAGTTAGGTAAACAATATTTCCAGGTACTAAAATATTAGAAATATCATTAGGGGTTGTGCTCTTATGCCCATCTATATTGCTATACAAAGCCCACTCCATATCTTTTGCTGTCAATGAAATAATCTCACCATCTGACATACTTACGTCTAATGTATCACTACCAACTTTTATAACTCCAGCAGGATAATTATTGTTAACTGTGGGTATTGATTTCAGAATTTTTGGCCATAAACTCCTGTCCTCAGGCAAAGTAAATGTAGATGATCTCAAGCCATGCCTCTTGTCATAGGATAAAACTCCTTTAGTTAAGGAATCTACCGCAGCTGTTTGTATTTTAGAATCAATCGTAGTATATACTTTTAATCCAAGCGTATAAGCCTGCTTCCCAAAAACATTTACCAAATCCCTGCGTACCAATTCAGCTGCATGTGGGGCTGCAACTTGAACTCTAGGACCATATATTCTCTCAGTCATAGGAGCACCTATAGCATCGGTATATTCTTCATTAGTTATATAATTTAAAGACAGCATACTGGCTAAAACGTAATTCCTTCTGATGAGGGCTTTATGTGGATTCGCAATAGGATTATTACTAGATGGAGCTTTTGGCAAACCAGCCAACATAGCATACTGTGCCAAAGATAAGTCATTTAGATCTTTACCATAATAATTACGGGCAGCAGCTTTGATACCATAAGCTCTATGTCCAAGAAAAATTTTGTTGAGATAAAGCTCCAGAATTTGCTTTTTTGTAAGATAATATTCAATCTTAAATGATAATAAAATCTCGTTTATTTTCCTTGAATAAGTTTTCTCCTTTGAAAGAAAAAAGTTACGCGCAACTTGCATTGTAATAGTACTTGCACCTTGGCTCTTCTTTCCAGTAATAGCAAGCTCTTTAACGGCTCTAATAATACTTATAAAATCAACACCAAAATGATTAAAAAACCTTTTATCCTCAGTTGCAACTATAGCATCGACCATTCTTTGTGGTATCTCTGAGTACTGCACAGGCAAACGGTGCTTCTCACCAAATTCAGCAATTAAATCTCCATCTGTAGTGTAAATACGCATAGGAACCTGGAACTCATCCTCTAACAGTACAGAAACACTTGGCAACACCATAACGGAATAGCAAAATACAGATATGAAAAGTAAAAAACAAAAGGCCCCAGTGAAGAATATAAATTTGGATATTTTAGGGCTTAATCTCATTTTTCAATAACTCTTGATAAAAAACTGATTACAATAGACAACATTAATATAGACATATTTGTATTTGAAACAAAGAAAAACTTTAATATA
>JAYYZF010000077.1:0-32047 GCA_036340215.1 Pseudomonadota bacterium
CCAAGTCTTCCCTAAAGCCTGCTGCAAACGCCACTCGGCTATCTTTTTGTGATCTCCACCCAATAAAACCTCGGGACACTTCAGCCCAGAAAAATACTCTGGCCTTGTGTAGTGCTCATGATCAAGCAACTTTGAGCTAAAAGAATCTTGCTGCCAAGACTCACTGTTTCCCAAACAACCAGGAAGTAAACGAATCAGAGCATCAGTTACTACTAAAGCAGCAAACTCGCCTCCAGAGAGCACATAATCACCAATAGATAACTCCATATCCACATGCGTATCTATAAATCTTTGATCAACTCCTTCATATCTTCCACAAACAAAAGTCAATTTATCATATTCTAAAAGCTCTCTTAAAATACTATGATTAAGCACCTTTCCAGTTGGTGACAACATCACAACCTTACTTTTAACATCATCATTATGTTTAGACTCACTAATACTGTTTTGAGCTTCTAAAGCAGCTGCTAATGGCCCTGCCTGCATAACCATACCTGGGCCACCACCATATGGCTTATCATCTACAAAACCACCCTCATTGCTAGCATAATCTCTAGGGTTCCAAGTGCGGCATGTTACATGTTGATTCTCTATAAAGCGCCCTATTACCCCATATGACAAAGCTGAAAAAATTTCCGGAAAAATAGAAATAAAATTTAATTCTTTTAACACTACTCTGTACTCTGCAAATCCCAAGTAACGGTAATATGACCAGCTTCTAAATCAACTTGTTTTACTACAGAATCGATATAAGGGAGTAATATCTCACTTTTATTATTACCCTTAACAACAATAATATCACTAGCACCTGAATTAAAAAGATAATCAACCTTACCTAACACTACTCCCGTATCAGATATAACCTTTAACCCACACAAATCATGCCAATAATATGTGTTTTCCTCTAAATCAGGAAGAGAATCTCGAGCAACCACTAACTCTAAACCAGTAAGAACCCTTACCTCCTCAGGAGAGTTATAGCTGTCTAGCTTTACGACAATTTTACCATTTTTAAAAAGACGAGAGTCAGCGAGAACTAATTCTTCTAGGCTTTTTTTTGTTCTTATAAAAATAGGCTTATACTTTAGTAGCTGATCAGTGGGCTCAGTGTAAGATGTAATTTTTATAAAGCCAGCAAGGCCGTAAGGAGCTCCGAATTTACCTAAGGTAACAAACTTTTCCTTACTCAAAGACAAAAGATTTACTTATCTTTCTTAACAGCAGCTTTAGCTGCAGGAGCTTTCTTTGCAGGAGCTTTCTTAGCTTTAGGTGCTGCTTTGGCTACTTCTGGTTTAGATTTTTTTGGAGCTACTGGTTTCTCTTCAACAACTACTGTTGCCTTAGTATGATCTTTAACTAGTTTTTTCACTCTGTCTGATAATTGCGCGCCTTTCTCAACCCAGCTGTTAACTTTAGCTAAATCTAATCGCAACGGAACTTCTTGTCCTCTCGCAACTGGATTAAAAAAACCTAATTGTTCTATATACCGACCATCACGTCTATTTCTACTATCTGTAACTACTATTTTATAAAAAGGTTTCTTTTTTGCCCCACCTCTTGATAAGCGTATGACTACCATACAAAAACTCCTAAACTTTAATAATAATTGTCATATTTGACAAATAAACACATATCTTACTCAAAATTAAAACATTTTAAAAGGTTTTTATCAAGAAACTGTGTTTAAATTCAAGTGTAGGGTTCTAGATAAAATATCAATCTTAGAACTGGCCCCCACCTTTTAGCTTATCGAACATCTTTTTCATATCGCCAGCACGGGAAAATTTCTTTGTCATACTGCGCATTTGCTTAAATTGTTTTAACAATCTATTCAGCTCCACAATAGAAACACCAGCACCAGCAGCTATTCTCTTTTTCCTACCACCGCTCTGTTTATCTCTATCATAGAGAAAGTCTGGATTCAACCTCTCACGCTGGGTCATAGACTGAATCATCGCCATCATTCTTACAATTTTTTTATCATCAACTGCAGCAGCTGCTTCTGGTGGTAGAGAAATACCCCCAGGTAACTTTTTCAAAAGTGACTCTATACCACCCATATTTCTCATCTGTTGCAGTTGATCGAAAAAATCCTGAAAACTTAGCTGCCCCTTAGACATATTCTTAGCAACTTTTTCAGCTTTTTCGCGATCTACTTTATCCTCTACCTGTCTTACAAGAGCAACAATATCGCCCATACCTAATATTTGACCTGCAATTCTTTCTGGATCAAAGTAGTCTATACCATCAACTTTCTCACCAACCCCCATAAACTTTATGGGGACACCCGTAACGTCAACTAAAGATAACGCAGCTCCACCTCTACTATCACCATCCATCTTGGTTAAAATCACACCTGATAATTTCAGCTTTTCATTAAAAACCTTAACAGTCCTAGTCGCAGTTTGCCCTAACATGCCATCAGCAACGAAAAGAGTCTCCACTGGTTTTACTTGTTGATGTAACTGCGCCAACTGAGACATCATAGTTTCATCGATTTCCCTACGCCCCGCAGTATCGATCAAAACCACATCAATGAGGTTTTTAGTTGCATGGTTTATTGCAGCCTTAGCTATATCTTTTGGATTTTGCTCAACAGTAGACGGAAAAAATTCAACAGCAACTTCAGGATTTGCCGCTAAAGTCTGTAACTGCTCTATAGCGGCTGGCCTTACAGTATCAGTAGAAACAACTAATACAGTCTTCTTTTTATCACGTCGTAATAATCGTGCAAGTTTAGCAACAGTTGTAGTTTTACCAGCACCTTGTAAGCCAACAAGCATGTATACAGCTGGTGGCTTAACGTTCAAGTTTAATTCTCTTTCTAATTGATCACTCTTTAGCAATCTTACTAATTCATCATGGACTATCTTCACAACAACATCAGCAGGATTCAAGGAAGATAGCACCTCATGCCCTACTGCGCGCTCTTGGATACGCGCTCTAATCTTTTGCGTCACCTCATAGCCAACATCTGCATCAAGTAAAGCAGCTTCTATATCATCAAGTGCCGCGGTGATCTGCTTTGCCGTAAGCTTGCCAAAGCCGGAAAGTCTCTTTAAAGTTCCAGTTACTCTCTTTGTTAAGTTTTCAAACATCTTTTACCTCATATTTTACTGTACTAGTGTGTAAAGTAAGATTATGCTTTAATTTTAGTTGCACGACTGGAGTTTTACAAACAATGTTTGCAAATTGGCTGACAATAGCTTTTTACATCCAAACATCTATTTTAGCACATGCCTATGACTCAAATAAAAACCATGTAAATTTGAGCTGGCTGTATTTAACAAGTTTTGCTGCTATTTGTTTACACATTTGGATTATAACTACATCAGCTTCAACTAATCAAGTATCATTATACATAGCTAGCTTTAGTATATTTACTTTTATTATAGCTTATATTATGGAAAATAATAATTTCATAAAAATAGCCTTCCCAATAGCAGCATGTTTAACCCTAATAGAAACAATATCACTGTCACAGAATAACTTACAAATAACAATACATATTGCTACTGCTAGCATGCTTATTAGTAGCGTTATTGTAGCTGGGATACAAGCAATAGCAATAGTCAGACAAAGACTGAAACTAAAACAGGCAAAACCGCCGTTAGTAAACCTACCAGCACTAGAAGTTCTTGAATCACAAGTTCAATTATCTGCAAGAATTGGACTAGTACTAGTCACCCTCACAATCCTAAGCTCTACTCAGAAAATTTTAACACTAGCACTATCATTTTCACTTATATCAAATCTTATCCTAACTATAATCACCTGGTTAGTACTTGCCACAATAGCATCTAAACGCTATACAACTATGGCAAAATCTAAAAATGGTATTATGATTTTATTTTCTATAGTGCTACTAGCACTTGTAAGTTTTACCTGTATTCTATTAAGGACATGAAATGAACGAACCCAGCTCAAGTTCACTGCTTATAACACTAGCTATATTGATTATATTATCTGGTTTTTTTTCTGGCTCAGAAACGAGTATTACGTCGATTAATCGGCATAAACTTAAGCACAATGCAAATAAAAAGAATAAACGTGCAATGTTAATAGTATCGTTATTGAAAAAACCAGACAAAATATTATCGGCTATACTAATAGGTAATACACTTTCAAATATATTAGCCTCAAGTATAACCACCATAATCTCCTTGAGAGCAGGCAATGAAATCGTGACTATTGCTGCACCATTTATCCTAACACTGTTTGTCTTAGTCTTTGCCGAAATTGCGCCTAAGACCGTAGCAACCTTATATCCTGAGAAAATAGCTTATCCCGCTAGCCCAATATTATTGGTTTTTCTGAAAATTTTATATCCTATTGTTTTCATCACTAACTCTTTAAGTAAATCCTTACTGAGAATGTGTAATATAAAAATAGAAAAATCAGTATTCTCCCCACTAACACAAGAAGAGTTAAGAGGAATATTGTCATCTCAAGACCAGAAGAAACAACAAGAATTTGAAAGTGATATGCTCGTTGGGGTGTTAAACCTAGAAAGAGTAGTAGTTGATGGTGTTATGGTGCCAAGAAATGAAGTAATAGGCCTAGATATTGATAGCCCCTGGGAAACTATAATGGATGCTCTAAAGAGCTCAAATAGAAAACAAATACTAGTCTACAGATCTAGTATTGATGAAACCCTAGGTATTCTGGAATTGACAACTGTTATTGCTCTACTGCAGAAAGCATGTTTAAACAAAAGTACTATCTTACGAAACTTGAAACAAATACATTACATACCAGAAGGAACATCCCTAAAGAAGCAATTAAAAAACTTCCAAAAATATTGTTATGATATGGGTATAATCGTTGATGAATACGGGGAAACTTTAGGTTTAATCCAATTAGAAGATATCCTTGAAGAGATAACCGGAAAACTCTACAAAAGTACAGGGTCATCAGAAACTATCAAAAAACAAACGGATGGTAGTTACCTTGTTTCTGGAAATATGGCAGCAAGAGACTTAAATAGGGAATTGAACTGGGAATTACCTGTAGATGGTCCCACAACTGTAAGTGGCATAATAATAGAATTTTTAGAAACAATACCTGATGGGAAAGTGTGCTGTATGCTCAATAACTATAGAATTGAAGTAACTAAATATAAGGAAAATAAAATAGAAAATGTAATTATAAAGCGTATTGAGCATGCTAAAAATATAGATGAAGAAGCTTAACAACAGTTACGGGTTTATGCTACTTGAGCTGAACATTATATTTATGCTTATGTCGATACTAATATTATGTGTTTTCTCTACAAAAATTTCTTCCTACTTTAAAATAATTTCATATAAGAATATAGCACTTGAAACAATTAACCTTACTCGACTAGAAGCTAGTATATCTAAAAATAAGCTAAGTATTTGTCCGTCGGCTGACGAACAAAGCTGTGCAAATAGCTGGTCACAAAAACATCTCTTGGTAAAATCTGGCGATAAAGTATTACATAAAAGAAGCATACCAAATACTATTAATGTTTTCTGGCGAGCTAGCTTAAAAAATTCAAGAAAAATAATATTCAAGTCTGATGGCACAAGTGGTAACGGCGAACAAGGAACTTTGACTATAGGCTGCTTGTTCGAACTACCCTGCTATAAAATTATACTGAACCATAGTGGCAATGTAAGCCTTAATTGAGCTACTTCTCCTTTGGAGGCATTAAATCTGTAATTGATCCTTCCCACATCTCTGCAGCAAGCATATTAGTCTCAGCTAATGTTGGGTGTGGATGAATGGTTAAAGCAACATCTTCAACAGTTGCACCCATCTCTATAGCTAAGGCAAATTCTGCAATTAAATCACCAGCCACTCTACCAACAATTGCAGCACCTAAAATACGACCAGTCTTTCTCTCAGCTATAATCTTAGTTAGTCCTTCATCACGGGCTTGACATAAAGCCCTACCACATGCCATCCAAGGGAAAATAGACTTTTTATAATCTAATCCTTGCTCCTTAGCTTCGTTCTCAGTTAAACCAACCCATGCCACCTCAGGATCAGTGTAAGCAACTGAAGCTATACAATTGGCATCAAACTTAACTCTCTTACCAGAAATAATCTCTGCTGCAACTCGACCTTCCGCTGTTGCCTTATGCGCTAACATTGGTTGGCCCACAACATCACCAATTGCATAAATATGCGGCTTATTAGTTCGCATTAAACTATCAACATCAATAAAACCATGCTCGTTTATATGCACACCTGCATTTTCAGCAGCAACTGTCTTACCATTAGGCTTTCTGCCAACAGAAACTAGTAATTGCTCACATTGGATAACTTTTGTACTTCCGTCATGAGCTTCAATAGTAACGGCTAAAAACTTTTTATCACTCGCATCAACAGCTATTACTTTTGTTTTGGTCAAGCACTCAATACCCCTCTTCTGCATTAACTTTTGGCATGGAGCCACGATATCCTTATCAGCCCCAGGCATTAATTGATCAAGTAATTCAACAATAGTTACTTCTGCACCCAAAGCGTTGTAAACAGTGGCCATTTCACAGCCTATAATTCCACCACCTAGTACAAGCATTTTTCCAGTTGGATTAGCTAACTCTAGAGCACCAGTTGAATCAAATATACGCGGATCGTTTGGAATAAAGGGTAATGAAATTGGCTCAGAGCCAACAGCTATAACTGCTTGTTTGAATTTAAGCTTGTGTGATTCTGCTTCAGCAGCAACTGTAATCTCAGTTTCACCACTGAAAGTACCAAAGCCCTGAAAAACTTTAACTTTTCGTAGAGATGCTAAGCCTGAAAGACCCTGGGTTAATTTCTTAATAACACTCTCTTTCCATTTCAATAAATCTTCACGAGTATAGCTAGCCTTACCTCCAAGATCTATCCCAAGCTCTTGCATCTCCTTATTAGCATTTATCATTTCAGCTATATGCAGCAAAGCCTTGGACGGAATACAGCCAACATTTAAACAAACTCCACCCAAAGAATTATATTTCTCAATTAGCGCCACCTTCAAACCTAAATCAGCAGCACGAAATGCCGCTGCATAACCGCCAGGACCACTACCTAAAACAACTAAATCAAATTCAAATTCTGCCATAATAACCTCTACTTAATTAATCCAATGATGATACTTGTGCTCTTAGCTTCTCACTAAAATACATCAAAAATCTTGCACCTTCAGCCCCATCAATTACTCTGTGATCGTATGAAAGAGAAACTGGCAACATCAATCTTGGCACAAAACTATTATCCATATATACCGGCTGCATACTAGATTTGGAAAGGCCTAAAATTGCAACTTCAGGCGCGTTTACTATAGGAGTGAAAAACTCACCGCCAATCCCACCGAGACTGGAAATAGTCATACACCCGCCCTGCATATCTCCAGGCTTTAAACCAGAATCACTCCTAGCAATATTACTTAAATTTACAACTTCCTGCGATAGCTGCAAAATATCTTTCTGCTCAGCTTTTTTGATAACCGGCACAACTAATCCCTGTGGCGTGTCTACTGCAAAGCCAATATTATAGTAACTTTTCTCAATCAAGCTTGTGCCATCTGAGCTAAGTGATGAATTGAATGCCGGAAACTTTTGCAAGCTCTCTACTAAAGCACGCATAACAAAAACAATTAAGGTTAGACGTGAGCCTTTAGCAACAAAATCAGATTTGTGCTTTTGCCGCAGCTGCTCTAGCTCAGTTATATCAATATAGCCGTGCTGCGTAACATGAGGAATATTCAACCAATTACGCGTGAGAAACTCACCAGTTAACTTTTTAATTTTAGAAATTTCTTTAGTTGTGGTTGGGCCAAACTTACTGAAATCTACTTCTGGCAACTTTGGAATTGCAGCATGTGAGCCCTGTTGTTGCATTGCACGTTTAACAAAGTTTTGTAAATCTTCTCGTAGTAAGCGGCCCTTTGGACCTGTTGGCTTTACTAAACTTAAATCAACACCTAAATCAAAAGCTAATCTTCTTACCGATGGACCAGCATAAATTAAAGCTCCACTATCATCTATATTTTCAGTCACATTTGCGTCTTCAATATAATTTGTGATTTCCTGGGTATCAGGCTGTGACGAGCTAAGTTCCTCTAATTTATCTTCTTCCTGATTAGTAATCTCGGTTGTCTCAACCCTAGCAACTAAATCCCCCTCATTCACAACTGAACCTACTTTAAGTAATAATTCAGATATCTTTCCAGAACATGGAGCAGGAACCTCCATAGTAGCCTTATCACCCTCAAGTGTTAACAACGGCTGATCTTTTTTTATAACATCACCTAAGCTTACAAGCATTTCAATAACAGTAACATCTTGAGCGCCACCTAAATCTGGTAATTTAATTTCAGTAAGAACTGGGGCAGTAGAAAGGTTTTGCTGAGAGTCACTTAGTTTCGACTCTTCACTAACTGTTGGCACATCTTCTTCCTGCTGGAGAAGCTTTCCGATCAAATCTCCCTCATTAATTACATCCCCAACCTTAACAGACAATTTCTCAATGACTCCACTGAAAGGTGAAGGAACTTCCATTGTAGCTTTATCGCCCTCAAGTGTTAAAAGTGGCTGATCAACACTTATCTCAGCACCCTCACTTACAAGTATCTCTATAACAGTTACGTCTTGAGCACCACCAAGATCTGGAAAAACGATATCTATATGTTTAGCCAATTATATTTCTCCTAATATTTTAAGTATATAAAGTATAAGCTCGTTCTGTGGATATTTCGTATCTATCATAAGCATCTTTTAACTTTTCAATAGTAATAATATTTTCTTGATAAAGTGCAAACATCGCCATGTATGCGATTTTCTTTGCATTAACACCAAAATACTCTCTCAAGTTAGCTCTAGTGTCACTTTTACCAAAACCATCTGTACCTAAAGTGTAATAAGGGTTATCTAAATGAGGTCTTATCTGCTCTGGAAAAGTTCTGACATAGTCAGTAGCAGCAACAACAGGACCATCGAAATATGCTAACTCAGATGCTAAAAAGCTTTGGCGTGGAGAACTTGAGATATCATGAATATTCTGATGTTCAACATTTTCAGCATCACGCTTTAACTCAGTAAAGCTAGTAATACTCCAAACATCACTACTGATATTATAATCTTTATGTAATATCTTTGCAGCCTGCTCAACCTCTCTAAGTATTGTTCCACAACCAAAAAGTACTACATCAGTCTCAGAGTTACCTTCTCTATCGAGCTTATACATGCCCTTTATAATACCCTTTTCGACATTTGCTGGCAGTTTAGGATGTATATAATTTTCATTCATCAAAGTTATGTAGAAGAAAACGTCTTCGTTTTTCTCAAACATTCGCTCTAAACCATTTTGGATAATAACAGCTAACTCATATGAATAAGTTGGATCATAGCTAACGCAATTGGGAATAAGACTAGACATTACATGACTATGTCCATCAGTATGTTGGAGCCCCTCGCCTGCCAAAGTTGTTCTACCTGCAGTTGCCCCAAGCAAAAACCCTCGAGCACGTGCATCACCTGCAGCCCAAGCAAGATCACCAATACGCTGGAAACCAAACATTGAATAGTATATATAAAAAGGTATCATCGCTAACTGATTATTACTGTAAGAGGTAGCTGCAGCAAGCCAAGAGCTAAAAGCTCCTGCCTCGTTTATGCCTTCTTCAAGTAATTGGCCGTCAATGGACTCTTTGTAATACATGATCTGACCTTTATCAACTGGATCATATTTTTGGCCAACAGCAGAGTAAATACCTATCTGTCTGAACAATCCTTCCATACCAAAGGTCCTAGACTCATCAGGTACAATCGGAACTATTCTCTCTTTAATCTCAGGATCTCTTAACAATAACGAAAGTATTCTAACAAACGCCATAGTTGTAGATATTTCCCTACCACTACTTCCTTCAAGCATTGGCGTTAAAGTAGTAAGCTCAGGAATAATTAAGCTTTGTGAGTTTGTATTTCTCGATGGAAAGAAGCCACCAAGTGCAGCTCTTCGCTCTAATAAATAACTTTTCGTCTCACTATCAGGCTCTATGTAAGCAAGGTTTTCAATATCTTCATCGGTTACAGGAATATTAAATCTGTTTTTTATATACTCTAATTCGGAAGTTGAAAGCTTTTTCTGGTTATGCGCAATATTCATTCCTTCAGTTGCCTTACCTAAACCATAACCTTTCACTGAATGGGCTAATATTACTACAGGCTGGCCCTGATGTTCTTCAGCTGCCTTATAAGTTGCATAAATCTTCTTTCTATCGTGGCCACCAAAACCTAAGGCTGCTATCTCTTCATCTGTTAGTTTTCCACCCAATTCCTCTAAATATCTATTACCAGTGAAAATTAGATTCCGCCTCTCTGTCACATCTGCTGCAGCAAATCTCTGCATATCACCATCTAATATATTTTCTAGCTTCTGCTTCAAAAACCCCTGATTATCTAAAGAAAATACTTTATCCCAAGCGCTATTCCAAAGTAATTTTAAAACTTTCCAGCCAGCACCTTTAAAAATTGACTCAAGCTCTTGTACAATCTTACCATTACCTCGCACAGGACCATCAAGACGCTGCATATTACAGTTAACTACAAAAATTAAATTATCAAGTCTCTCTCTCGCAGCAATGCTCAGGGCGCCTAATGATTCAGGCTCATCCATCTCACCATCGCCACAGAAAGCCCATATGTAGCGCGCAGCTTGTTCTTTTAAACCACGATTATGAAGGTAACGAGCAAACCTAGCTTGATAAATAGCAGCTATTGGTCCCAGGCCCATTGATACTGTAGGAAATTGCCAGAAATCAGGCATTAACCAAGGATGAGGATAAGAAGAAAGACCAAAGCCACATACTTCCTGACGAAACTTATCAAGATTCTTTTTTGTCAGTCTACCCTCTAGAAATGCCCTAGAATAAATACCTGGTATGGAATGCCCCTGAAAATATACTAAATCGCCACTTCTTGCAACTGTATCTGCCTTGAAAAAGTAGTCAAAACCTACTTCATATAACGTCGCAATAGATGCATAAGTTGACAAATGCCCACCAAGTTCTGAGGCAACTTTTCCTGACCTTAGAACCATGGCTAGTGCATTCCAGCGCATATAAGATGAAAGTTTTGCAACAACATCTCCCTCTTCAGGCATATTGGCAGTATAAGAAGCTGGTAGTGTATTTTGATAACTTGTAGTAAGACCAATCTCACCTTCATAGCCAGTCCTACGTAAGGCTTCTGCAAGCCTATTAAGTAGAAAAGCGGCCCTATCTAAATCAGCAAAGTGAACTACTGCAGCGAGTGAATCTAGCCATTCCTTTGTCTCGGCTGCATTAGAGTCTAGTTGAAATCTGTCAATAGGATTTGCCATAACTTTACACAAATTTAAAAGATAATCTTAAACCCATTTAACCAAATAAACAAATATTATTGTCCCCAAGTTGAATACTATTTAACTAGAATATAGTCGACTATAGATCCATTACAAATTAATCAAATAAGACTGAATATTGTGAAAATATACGAGACTATTTGTCTCATAACTTAAACCATCTGTAAAAATGAGATATAAAACTCTAAAAAAATGTCACATTAACACGGACACGTATCACGAGTTTGAAAAAAAAAAATGAATTATCTCAAAAATAAAGCGAATAATATCAAGTTATCAGATAACAATAATTAACTAAAGCACTAAGATATTATCGTCAAGTTCAGACTCATCATCGTGGCTACTTTCCAAATCTAAAGTAAAGAGATCATAAGCACGACAAAGAGACAAAAGCTCGTCTTTATTCTCACCATCATAATTATCGCCAAGTAAAGTATCTAACTTGTATGTATGAAATAGTCTTTTTAAGTAAATAAAATCATACTTTGTTGCGAATTCATCAGGCTCATCACCGTTTATTACCAACTCAAGAAGAGATCTTAAACGTAAAGGCCCAAAGTCACCGCTTCTAAAAGAACTTCTAATACTACAGGCATTCATAGATGGAACATAACCACCAAATCCTAGTTTATGAAGCTTAGCCACCACCTCTTCATCTAGATCATAAAACATGCCGTGAAGGTCTGAGGCATGGAGAAATCCTCTTTTCTTTGCTACTTCAATCACATAAGTGCCACCATGATGAAGAATATAATAGACAAGTAAACCCCTCTCAGGACAACCAAACGGTAAATCTTCTTCAGATAAATAAGAAAAAATAGCAAGAAGTGAATTTTTAAAATCCTCGTTTGGAGGATAGGCTTTAATATCTGAGAATAAATTTTTATGCCAATATGAAACTGGAGTATTATTTTGTTTATCCTTAATCGAAAGTTGATCAGGACTAGACAAGGCTAGCAAATCCTGGAGTAATTTATAATTATGGGTAATAGCTGACCAGTGCAAAGCATTTCTTCCATGATCATCGGTCTCATGCAACAAAGATCTATTTTTTACAATAAAGGACCTGATATCTTCAGAATATTTAGCCGAACACACCGCGTCAAAAATTCTATCGCCAATTTCTGGCTCCTGATTGCTCACTGACTCATTTTGAGTATTCCAAAAACTATGCTTGTCTAACATAATTAACTCCGTGTAACTTCAATAGACGCATACTAAATAATAAATAACAAAAGCTCAAGTATAATCTACATATTATTTTTAAATCGTTGTAAGAAAACGCATTAATTTATTATTATAAATTTAGAAAATGAAAAATTACAGCATGATTAACTAAAAACCTAGCCCTAAGCATAAAAGATTTCGTTGTTAACTTAAAAACTGTCTACTTTGACTCCATTGGAGTCTGGTATTTATAAACAACTATATAAGAAGATGCCAAGAAAGTTATAATAGTAGCCGCTTGAATTAGATATGATGCCGAATCACTTATTAGCGAGGCACTTGCAGCTATGTAAGCAACAAGCAAAGAAAACTCACTAATCTGCCCCAATCTAAACCCTACTTCCAATGATGTGCTCTCAGACTCTCCCACCTTGCAGAGTAGATATTTAAAAACGAAAGGCTTAATAACCAACATTAGACAGGCTAGTGTCATAGCCGGAATAGCGACACTTGGAAGATAGTTGAGATTAAAATTTGCCCCAACAGAAAAGAAAAATAAAACTAAACAAAAATCACGTATCGGCTTTAGACATTCAGCTATGTAAATAGAAATAGAGCTCGTAGCTATAGACACCCCAGCGATAAATGCCCCAACTTCATGAGTCAAACCAAGTAAAACCGCAAGCTGAGCAACACTTAAACACCACGCGATAGAAAGCAGGAACATGTATTCCCTTACTTTTTCAAACCTTTGAAACAATCTCATCAGAATATATTTCTCAAAGTAAAATGAGAATACGAGTAATGCAGGCAAAGATATAACTATTACACCAATATCGCTTAAACCGAAACTATCCATAGTAGCGCCATGTAACAGCAACAACACCACAATCGCAATTAAATCTTGCATCAACAAGACACTAATCATTAGCTCACCAACATGTTGATGATTAAGTATGCTTGATGGCAGAAGCTTCAAACCAATTATAGTACTGGAGAACATCATAGCGGCACCAATAACTATGGCTTCATTACTACTAAAACCAGATATAATAGCAACTATATAGCCAATAGAAATAAAGATTGTAGAACTTATAACGGCAACTAATGTGGTCTTCTTGAGCATCTGAAATAGATTCTGGGGATGTAGATGCAGACCTAGTAAAAAGAGTAGAAATATTATGCCCACGTCGCCAATTTGTTGCACAATGTAGGAGTCGTTAACCCACTTTAAAGACCAAGGACCGAGTATTACCCCTACAACCATGTAAGCAACTAGTAAAGATTGTCGCATGTAAAGAGCAATAGTAGAAATAACAGCTGCCGCAGTATAAATCAAAAATATTGAGAAAATTAGCGTGTTATCAATCATTGTACAAAAAGCCCTAAACCTGTTTATTGTAACATAAAAAAAAAAACATGCCAGCCTATAAGCCGGGTTCTGTCAAGTGTAGTCATCTATCTTGGATATACGTCACCGCATACCTCTAGCAACCTACCCGAACCATTGCGAGAACAAACACACATGAGACTAGCTCAAACTGGCTCCTATTTGGTCTTGCTCCAAGTGGGGTTTACCATGCCACTGTTGTTACCAACAGCGCGGTGTGCTCTTACCACACCTTTTCACCCTTACTGCAATCAGCGGTATATTTTCTGTGGCACTATCCGTAAACAATACTGTCCCCCAGGAGTTACCTGGCACTTTTGTTCTTGGAGCCCGGACTTTCCTCTATGAGCAAAAAACTCACAGCGACTACACAGCTGGCATGAATATGAATTTTAACATGAAAGCCTTAATTATTCAACCTACGAACTTCGATTTTTAATACTCAAACACATGTCATATACTGTGTTTTGAGGCTGTTTGAATGCAATTGTAGTCAAGGAAACCACATCTTTCACGGTTAGCTTCTTAAGCGCCTCCGTCACGAATATTTCCATTGCCTCATTTTCAAGATTGGTGATTCTATTATCTTTAGCAATATATCCCTTTACCACAATGACAAACTCACCTTTGATAACCAGGGTACCATTCTCAAAATTATCTAGGACAAACTTAAGTGTTCCTCGCACAAATTCCTCATGCAGCTTTGTTATCTCTCTTGCAATTACAACCTCTCGCTCGCAACCAAAAATATCAAGCATAGCTTGTAATGTTTTCTTAATCCTGTGTGGAGCTTCATAGAATACTAAAGTCTTGTCAAAAAACTTTAATGACTCTAACTCAGATAATAAAATAGATTTTTTTTGAGGTGGGAAACCGCAGTAAATAAAATTACTAGCATCAAATCCGGCAACACTCAATGCTGCAACTAAGGCACATGCACCTGGGATGGGTATAACCACGCAACCCATAGCAGCGGCCTTTGCTACTAGCATGCTTCCGGGATCATGAATTAAAGGAGTGCCAGCATCACTTATTAAAGCAACATCATTACCATCTTGTAAAATTTTCAAAATCTTATCAGTAACATTGTATTCATTATCTTTATTACAAATTTGCATGCGAGTATTTATACCAAACCTAACCCATAACTTTTTTGCTTGGCGCGTATCTTCAACTGCTACCAAACTCACACTCTTTAATACTTCAATAGCACGAAAAGTTATATCATTTAGATTACCTATTGGTGTTGCCACCACATATAATTTTGCACTCATAAAAACCACCTTTTCAGAAGACACAAGCCAAATACTTTAAAAAAGCATGTTGTGAATAATTTATTTGTAGGGTAGCATAACTAATAGTTTTAGATAATGGAATTTTCATGAAACATAGAAAAATTTTGCTGTCAGTTATTACAAGTGCAATGATTCTCAGTTCTTGCGGACCTAATTCCAGTGAAGATCTCGGCACAAGTAGTTTCTATAACGTCTCTAATAATTATGACCCTGAACAAGTTAATAAGCATATTGAACTTGCTGAAAATAGCATTAACGTTGAAGAAGCAAATGACAATTACATAAACGCGTTAAGTTATCTAACAAACAAAGCAAATAGTAAAGAAGCTGAAACACTAAAAATTAAAATAAATAAAACTAAACTGAATGAAGAACAAGAACTCAAAATGAAACTTTTAAGTGCAAAACTAGACATTGTTCAAGGAAACACTAAGAATGCCAGTACTGAACTTAAAGACTTAAAGATAGAAGCTGTTCCAGCTTGGTTTACAGAGATGAAAGGAAATCTTTTAGCCCAGGCATATTCTGATAGAGGTGAAATAGTATCAGCAATTGAGTCTCTAACAGATCTTGAAAATAGTACCGAGAAAAATAACTTCATACTCTCACTTCTCAACGCACAAAGCTTAGCCAACTTAAATAAAGCTAATAAACCTGATACCAGCGAGTATAGCAAAGCTTGGCTAGAGCTTAATCTTTTAACTCGAAACCCTAAAATAGCTTTTAAGAACTTCAACAACGAAATACACAATTGGCAAGAAAAGCACCCAAATCATCCAGCAAATGAGACTTTTACAACAGCACTGATAGAAAAGGATAAAAAGCTAAAAGTAGCACTACTTCTTCCTTTTAATGGGCCACTTGCCAAAACCTCTCAAAATATTCTTCAAGGCTTTCTGGCAAGTTACTACGACAACAACGACGGCGAAAAAAATAATCTCAGCTTGATAGTAAAAGATACTTACAAATCATCATTTCAAGAAGCATTTGAAGATATAAGCACAAAAGAAAAGTTTGACATAATAATAGGTGGTTTAGGCAAAGATGAACTAAAATCCACAGACACTATCAGCAATGATACCACCTTAGTTCTACTCAACAATTCATCAAAAAATACATATCAAGAAAATATCTTCAAATATTCCCTTTCTCAAACAGAAGAAACCTCTAACCTAGCTAGAGAGCTAGGAAAAGGTGGCTTCTACAATGCCTTAGTAATCAGTACAAAAGGCAAATGGCAACAGAATATAGCAAATACATTCTTAGAACAATGGCAAGCAACTGGCGCTAAAGCCTCACTAACTTTACTAGAAAAGAACTATTCAAGAGAACTTAAGCAGTCTTTCAATATAGATCAAAGTGAATCAAGAGCAATGGGAATAGAAAAAATAATAAACAAAAAATTTAAATTTGTGCCAACTAGACGAAATGACATTGACATAATATTTTTAGCAACCGGTGCAAGTGATGCAAGACTTATTAAACCATTACTAAAATATTATTTTGCAGGTGATATTCCCGTTTTTGCTATATCCAGTATTTATAACACAAGTTCTAACTCATACAATGATAAAGACCTAAACGATGTGTTGTTTAGAGATTCAGAATGGCTACTCAATTTTGAAAAAGATTCTAATATCAAAAAGAGCCTCCAAAAAGTATGGGGAGAAGACTTTCAAAATCAAAAGAGACTTTATGCATTTGGTGTTGATCTATATAGGATTACAACCAACATGGATAAAATAAAAAACACATCAAAACTAAAACTAGAAGGAGCAACCGGGAGCTTGTATCTTGGTGAGCAAAACAAAATTGAAAGAGATTTAAGTTGGTTAAAATTTGTAAATGGTATGCCAAAAAAACAAAGATATTTACCTACTTAAATTCATATCAAAAAGGCCTTTTTGCTGAAAAAACAGCTCGAGCTTTTCTTGAAAGACAAGGCCTAAAATATTTAGACCAACGCTATAAAACTAAACTTGGAGAAATTGATCTAGTGATGCTAGATCACGATATTTTAGTATTCATAGAAGTTAAATACAGAACTAAAAACTGTTGTTATCCTATAAACGAGAGCATTTCTGAAAGTAAGCTTAGAAAAATAAACATGACATCACAATTATTTTGTCAAAATTTCAAACTTTTCCATTTAAGTCAAAGAATAGATGCCGTTTTTATTGAAAGTAATTGTAATAAAAATCGTATACAGTGGTTAAAGGATATACATTAGCAAGATAAAAATATCTCAAAAAAGTAATATTTATATCTACTTTTTTTTTATTTATTTGTTACAATTAAGATATCTAAATAAGGATACACTATGACTACAAGTATCGAAGCAGATCTACAAAAATCAGCTATCTCAAAGCAAGTAACGAATAGTTTCCAAAGTAGTATTAATGTCAAACATGCATCCCTGTCTGTCTTGAAGAATCAAATAGTTAAAGCTGCAACTATTATATTTAAAGTACTTATGGCTGATAACAAACTTTTTTGCTGCGGTAATTCCGACTCATATACTACCTGCCAGAATATGGCTATGAATATTCTCAAAAAATCTGATACCACAGGAAAAACGCTCAAAGTAATTTCCTTAGCTAATGATACCGTTACTGACAAAGATAATTCTGGATTAGACTCATCTGTGCAAAGTTTTGCCCAGCAAATAGAGTCATCAGCAAGAAAAGGAGATATTCTTTTAGCCGTTTCGACAACTGGTGATGAAAATAGTCTAAAAGATGCAATTAAAACTGCCAAAAAAAAGCTAAGCCAAGTAATTTTACTTACTGGCGGGCATAGTGAAATACTAACAACTGAGCTTGATAATAGCGATATTGAAATAAAAATACCATCAGATAATATAGCTAGAATACAAGAAACCCATATTCTTACCGTAAACTGCATATGTGATGCTATAGAATGGCAATTATCACAAACTAAGGAGAGTGAAAAAATATGAAAAGATACTTAATTGCAATAATTTTAATTAATATGATTATTTCAGCTTGTGCTCCACCTGTAGCTATTGTTGCGGCTCCTGTAGCAACTAATACAGTTTATGATGATAGAACATTGACAACTATTTACCAAGATGAAGGTATAACACATCAGGCATTTGGCTTGTTTAAAGAGAATAAAAAACTTGCTTCCAGTAACCTCAATGTGATTTCTGTGAATAATCTTGTTTTACTCGTAGGGCAAGTTTCAAGTGAGGACCTTAAACAGCAAGCTTATTTAGAGGTTAGCTCAATACCAGAAGTGAAAAAAGTTTATAACAAAATTACAGTAGAAAAGCCAACAAGCACCATTGTTAGATCTAATGATACCTGGCTGACAACTAAAGTTAAGGCTGCTATGCTAGCTGAAAATGGCCTTGCATCAAGTCAAATAAGAGTTTTAACTGAAAATAGTACCGTTTACCTACTTGGAATAGTTAGCAAAGCTGAAGCTGAAAGCGCGGTTGAAGTAGCTAGAAAAGTAAAAGGCGTAAAGAAAGTAGTAAAACTGTTTCAGATTAAAACTGAAAAATTAGTAACTAAATAATATAAGGACTCAGAATGGATTCATATAACGTAGAGTTTATAAAGCATCTAGCAACTTGGACAATTCCAGTTTTGTATGCGATAACATTGCATGAAGCTGCACACGGCTGGGCGGCAAAAAAGTTAGGAGACAATACAGCCTTTATGCTCGGTAGAGTCTCATCTAACCCATTTAAGCATATTGATCCAGTTGGAACCGTTATGATACCTATAGTACTGCTTTTCTTAGGTGGATTTATCTTTGGCTGGGCCAAGCCTGTGCCGGTTAATGATCATAGCTTTAAAAATCCCAAAAGAGATATGGCACTTGTAGCTCTAGCTGGACCTATAGCTAATATTTTAATGGCAATATTTTGGGCATATATGATTAAGCTTAGCTTTTATCTTAAATCTCTTGGTTATGATGAATATGTAATTCTAGAGGCGGTGGGCAATGCCGGAATCATTATAAATATTGTGCTTGCTATGTTTAACTTACTCCCAATACCACCTTTAGATGGTAGTAAAATAATTTATAGCGTAATTTCACGACGTATGTACTTTTTTTACAGCAAACTTGAGCCATATGGCTTTTTAATTATAATTGCCATGATAATTTCAGGGGTGCTCAGTGAAATATTAGGACCTATGATAAAAACCTGCTATATGCTTATCTATAATCTAGTTTTTTAATACTATTTGACTACGCCACGCTCTGAGTTTTTTAACATTTTGGCAAAGTCATTAACTATGTCCTTATCATTAACTTTATTGCCCATTTCTATTATGGCATCTTTAATCAATAAATCAGTTCTTGCGATTATTTTGTAACACTGAAATATACTTTTAATTTGCCCTTTAGAAAATCCTCTTCTTGTCAAACCTACTTTATTTATTCCTATGGCCTTATTTTCTCTGCAGTCAACCATAGTAAAAGGTAGTACATCTTTGGTAACAATACCTCCCCGAGCTAAAAAACTATGTTTGCCAAGTGTGCAAAACTGATGAACACTACAATAAACCCCAATTGTTACGAAATCTTCAACAACAACATGACCCCCTATAGCAGAATAGTTAACTAATATTACATTATTTCCTATTACACAATCATGGGCAACATGGGAGCAAGTCATAAACAAGTTATTGTTTCCTATCTTAGTAATAGAAGATCCAGAGAGATCGCCCCTACTTATTGTGACAGATTCGTGAAAGACATTATTATCACCTATTTCTAGGAAAGAATCTTGATCCTTATAATCCCTAACCTGAGGATCAGAACCAATTGATGCAAACTGATGAAAAGTATTGTTTTTGCCTATAGTTGTATTTTCTTTAATAACAACATGTGAAGAAATCTTAGTGCCCTTCCCAATCTTTACATTAGGACCAATAACACTCCATGGACCAATAGTCACACTTTCATCAATTACAGCCGTCTCATGAATTTGTGCTTGCTTACTAATTCCCATATAATTATCCCTGCGCTATTATCATCTCTGCAATACAACAATCAACTCCATCAACTGAGGCAACACAACTAAACTTCCACATACTTCTTTTCATACTCACAACATTACTTTGTAATATTAACTTATCCCCAGGCACAACAACCTTCTTAAACTTTACATTATTTACACTTGCTAGATAAAATATCTTGCCAGAGGTATCCTCTAAAGATTTTCCACCTAAGACACCAGATATTTGAGCTAACGCCTCAACTATAATTACCCCCGGGAAAACTGCCTTATCAGGAAAATGCCCAGTAAAAAAATTCTCATTAAAAGTTACATTTTTATAGCCTATTATGAATTTTTCAAGCTCATAATCAGTTACCCTATCAACAAAAAGAAAAGGATAGGAATGAGGCAAAATTTTCCTGATACCCTCTATGTTAATTTCTTGCATAATCTTCCTCTTTTTTTCTAAAATTTTTCATAAAATCATTTAATTTTTTCAAGCAAGCAAAGTTTTTATTCCAGATTTTATTTGGCATTACATGAAGCCCTGAGGAATATACACCAGGCTCCGGAATAGTTCTTTGTACCTGACTACAAGATAAAATAGTAGTATTACTAGGAATAGTAAGGTGGCCAAGGATAGATACCCTACCTGCAATTTGACAATTCTCACCAATAACGGCACTACCTGCAACACCAGAACAACCTGCAAAAACTGTATTTTTGCCAATAATTACATTATGAGCTATATGAATTTGATTATCTAGCTTTACGCCATCGTGTATAATAGTATCGTCAAAAGTACCTCTATCGACAGTAGTAGATGCGCCAATTTCGACATTATCGCCAAGCTTAACCTTACCTAAATGGGCTATTTTTTGCCACTCTTTACCAGAAATAGCATAACCAAAGCCATCACTACCAATTACAGAGCCACTATGCAAGATACAGTTATCTCCAATAACGCAATGATGCATTACAGTTGCATTAGGCTTTAACTCTGTATTTTTACCTATTTTAACAAAGTCTTCGATAACACAACCCGCATGGATCACAACACCTGAAGCTAACTCTACGTTATCACCAATAACAACATTAGCTGCTATAACTACATCTGCTGCAATAATACAGTCTTTACCTATGACAGCTCTTTCAGAGATTCCTGTAGTCTTATGGTTATATGAGAAATAATGAGACAGTATCGCCATGGCTAACCTAGGATTATCATGAATAATCTTATCACCATGGAAATTAATTGATTCACTAGGCGATATTATTACAGCAGCAGCATTAGTTTCTCCTAACTGAGATCTAAGCTTTTTGTTTTCAAAAAAACTTAACTCAGATGGGCCAGCTAAGTGGAGCGGCAGGATACCAGTAATAGTTTTTGATGGGTTCGAAACATCCAGCTTAACAGCTAAAATATCTGATATTTCTTGCAGAGAATAGTGTTTTTTCATTATGTATCGTGTAACTAGCACTTTGCGCATTTCAAAGTGCTAGTATAATTTAAGTTGCTACTTACTTAACTTTGCTTTTACTTTAGAAGTTATATCAGTACTGTCTTGAGCGTAAATTGTAGCTACTTTAGGAAAAACCATAACATACTTGTTTTCTTTAGCAACAGTAGCAACAACAGCTGTAACCTCGTCAATAACTGTTTTCATTACTTTGTCCTGAGCAGTGTAAACTGTTTGCTGAAACTTAATTTGACGCTCTTGTAAGGAACGTTGTTGCTTTTGAATATTCTCTTTAGCTTTTGCTAAATCTGCTTTAGTCATTACGCTTGAATCACGCTCTACTTTCTTAGCTTCTTCTTGGATCTTTGTTTGTTCTTTTACAATCTCATCACGCTCCACCGAGAATTTCTTTTCTAGATCCTTACGCATTGTATCAAGTTTTGGTAACCCCTCTAATATTGCGTGCATATCAACAACCGCAAATCTGCTACCAGAACTATCAGTAATGGATGCGCTCGCAAAGGCAATGTTTAGGACTAATAAGCCACCAAGCATAAAGTTTCTTAATTTCATGTTATCTCCTCACAACAAATAATATTTCCAACAAAAAATGAGTTTTAATATTAACATGGAGAAAAATAACACACAAGTATATTGTTATGAGAAAAAGATAGAACTTTTAGTTTGAGAATCACCTTCGTTAGTTTCTTCCTCAGACCTCTGCATTTCTAATTTCAGCTGGTTTGTATCCTTAATTAAGTCTGCCCTTATATGAGCTAGAGTAAGTTTAATTCCCTGGATACCAAACCACTTTGATTTCTCTGCGCAAGACTTAATTTTACTTTGAGATTCTTTTGACAAGTTTTCGCAAATAGAAGTTGGGAAGCAATCTCTAAAGTTTTTTAAACTATCTCCTCTAACTATTTTTCCATGTGCTAAATCCGCATCAAAATTATCGTCAACATGATCAGAAATTTTTTGTGCTATATCAAGCATGTCATGACTATGTGGATTAAAATGATTTATAACCCCAGCAATAAAACTAATTACTGCAAAACAAAACCCAGTAATTGCAAGTGGAGAAGTTAATTTAGCACCAAGAATAATATCCAATCCTAAGCATACCCCAGCTATTGTTAGTGTTAGAGCTATGATTGTTCTTAAATAAGATGTATCCCTTAAGTTAGGCAAAGAAAGACGTTCTGCGTAAAACTGTAACAAGGCATTTGTCATTATCCTTACAGTCGTTGCTGTATCTTTAGATTCTTGATAACCGATATCAGAAACATCACCATTTAAACTTATGTTAATGTCTTGTAACGCCGCTATATAAGTATTATGCATACATGCTGGAGCTCGATAAGCCCTAAAATCATAAATAATCTGAGTTATAATAAATAAACCAAAAGTAATTAATCCCACTCCATAAATATTGACTGAGGCTGGCATTATAATCACACCAACGCTACTAATACTTAAAGAAAATATAACGAAGAAGAATAATAAAGATACGATATTTTTTGAGGACAAAAGACCATCATTTAGACTAAATCTTTTCTGATTTATCTGAAAAGAAAATACTAAAACTGAAATAACAATAGCAATAATAAAAGAAGCAGATGAGATTGAAGTTATTAAGAAGAGTAACATAGCTGCACTAATTGTAGTAATAGTTAACAATGTATAAAAAATTGTAACGCTTAACTTATGGAATTTAGATCGCAAAGAAATAGCATTGTTATACGCTTTATTCACGCTAGTTAATAAATCAATATAAATATCAGACTTATTAGAAATATAGTTATTTTCTAAAGAACATGACTTTATATAGTCCTGTATCAAAGCTGAACGTTTATTTATTGCAGTTGTAACAATAGAATTTTCAGTCTCATTGTAACCTTCAAAAAGAGCAGAACTACTCTGAATAGTTAAATTATTATAATAAACCTTCTGAAGAGTAGACTTATCATTACTAATCAACTTCGTTGCCTTACGCATAATATCTATAACAGAATTATCTTGAGTTAGAATATTAAAATAACTGACATATGTTGTTAAATATAGATCCTGTGGTGGCAACTCATCAGAGCCAATTAAAGTTGCAGGGCCGGCAGTGGGTATCATTGAGAACTTTTCCAGCTCCACCTTTGAGGAATCTCTATCGTAATTAGCACTAAGTAAACTTATAATTGAATCACGAGTTATATTGACCATTAAGTCTTTATCAACTTCTGGTAACATAAAGGGCACATGGGAACCATGAACAATACATTGTATGTTTATCTCAGACAAATTTTTCTCATCCTTAAAAACAATCTGAGTGTTATCCAATCTTAGATTTGTCATACCAAGATAACAAAACTCTGCTGGCAAGTGTAAATCCTGTAAATCTCTTTTGCAGTTACATATATCACGTAATCTAGCCTGTAAAAAAATAGCTTGCCACTTCTCTAAACCATTTAAGTTAAGATCTTTAGCATAAAAATCAGCATCATATATGTTTTCTAAGTATACATTTCTTGCTTTTACTGCATGTATAGAGCGCCTAAAGTTTGTAGTGACTTTAAGTTCATTATCATTAAAATGGCTAAACTTTTTTATCCCCTGCACCAAAGTTGCAAAATCTAGAAACTTAATAATCTCTTTAGTGTCTTTTTGGGGTAAAGTTAAACTACAATCAAAAAGACAATCTAAATAATTTTTAATAAGAATTATTTCTCTCTTCTTGTTTTTTTCTTCAATATTCTTTAGGGTCTCTCTGACTTCATGCAGAGTTTTTATACGCTGATCTAGAGTATCATCCATGGTTAGAACACGCATAAGTCAATGAGCTCCTAAAAATTTTTTAGAGATAAACAAGTTTAGACATTTTATGAATGTGCTGATAAAACAAAAAAAGAAAATCTATTCTTAACTACCCACCAACAGCTATTGAAAATGCAAATGTGTCCTTGCTATCTCCCGGCTTAAGATTAAGAGGAAAACCAAAACTAAATAAAAGTGGAGCCATTGCAGTTCGCCATTGTAGAGAAAAACCTGCAGAATATCTTAGGTCTCCCCAATCCACGCTGTCATCAAAAACATTACCAGCATCAACAAATAATGAAAACCTCATATCTTCATTAATATTCTGAGGAATAATTAAATCAAAACTCTGAGATAGAACTATATTACCGCCAAGAGCTTTACCTGTTGCGCCATCACTTAAAGTTCCTTTTGGTCCCAAGCT
The DNA here is from genome assembly GCA_036340215.1 of Pseudomonadota bacterium. GTDB lineage: Bacteria > Pseudomonadota > Gammaproteobacteria > Comchoanobacterales > Comchoanobacteraceae > JABJPE01. Next base: position 24,875 of record JAYYZF010000077.1, read on the forward strand.
ATTCGTGACAAAGCCACGAACTGTCCCTAGACCACCTGCAAAAAAGTTTTTAAACCAAGGTAGCTTACCATCTTGGTTACCTAGTCCATTTCCATATCCAGCATAGCTACTTGAGAGTAAAACCAAATCTCCTAATTCACCAACTGACATTAAAGGAAAGTAAGTACTAGACTTAAAAATAAGTTTATAGTAGGAAAGTGTCTCGTTATTATCGTTATATGGCGGAGCTATTTCTAACCCTAAACTAGTTTTATTACCTGTTGTTGGGAAAATAAATCTATCAAGATCTTTATATGACCATCTTATCCCAAAATTAATTTGATTAAACTCGTTGCCATAAGTATTTACATAGTCTGTAATTTGAGTTGGTGAGCTCGAAAAAGTTTTAATAGTGGAATGTTCAAAAGATACACTAGAGGATAAGTTATGATTCTCAGCAACTGGAAAACCAAAACCAAAATTAAAGCCATAATTATCTGTATTATAATTACTAATATTAAGCTTATTGGGGGTTGTTTTTCTATAAAATAAGCCCGTGCTGACAGATAGTCCATTTTCAGTAAAATATGGCCATGAGTGATTTATTTTCAGACTGTCCTCAACTTCAGTTCTATTTAAATCAAATGATAATGAATTACCTGTACCAAGAAAGTTATTTTGACTAAAACCAGCCCCTAATATTAAACCTTCAGTATCAGAAAAACCTACTTTTCCAGACAAAGTTGAAGTTAAAGATTCTGTAATATTACAGTTAAGATCTACTAAATCTGTATCTTTAACTATTACAGGGGTACAAGTAGCATTCTTGACAAAAGACAAGTTTCTAAGTCTTAGTATTGACTTATCAAGGTTTACTTTATTATAAACTTGACCTTCATATTGCTTCATATAACGTCTTAACACAACTTCATCAGTCAAGTAGTTGCCAGTAAAAGATATATTATTTACAGTGTAGACCTTACCACTTTCAACTTTGAAAATAACTTTAACCTGGTGCTTATCTGCATTAAAGTCACCAAGCTCTACATTAAGTACCGCACCAGCAAAACCACTATCTGCAAGATAACTAACTATAGCGTTTGAAGACTTTTGAATATTAGCTCGTGAAAAATAATCACCTTTCTTAATTTTTAGGAGTGGGACCAAATCTTCTTTATTTATTTTGTCAGCTATTTTGAAGGAATAACCACTTATTTTATAACGATCTCCTTCAGATATATTTATTTTAATCGCAACTTTTTCATTATTATCCGTGAACTTAACGTTATCACTTTCAATTTTGAAATTTAAATAACCATTCCCAGCATAGAATGATTTTATGGCCGCAAGATCATTCTCAAAATTATATCTCGAGTATAAGTTATCAGAGAAAAAGTAAGAGAAAATACCTGTTGTTTTTAATTTCATATTATCAAGTATTTGACTTCGTGAAAAGTCATGATTACCTTCTATGTCAATGGAAGAGATCTTTGTTTGTTTACCAGAATCTATGTTTATCTCTAAGTTAACCCTGTATGAATCGAGCTTGACACTTTTAGAGCTAACTTTTACATTGTAATATCCCTGAATTTTAAATAGATCAGCTAAGTATTTTTCGGCACTAAAAACACTATTTTTAGTTAGTACTTTCCCTCTTATTAGACCAATCTGAGTATATATTTTATCAATCTGCTCCTTTTTAATTACATTATCATTGCCATTTAAACTTACATCGATTAGAACTGGATTTTCTACTACCTTAACTTCTAAAACTGAATCATTATAAGAAACATTTACAGACTCGAATAATCCAGTTTTATATAATTTTTTTACATTATTATTGATTTCATCAGGGCTAATATTAGTTTTCTCTGTGACTGAAAATACTTCTAATATAACAGACTTTTCAACATTTTTGTTACCACTAACTTGTACAGAATCAACTTCATATGCAAATGTAATAGCGCTAAACAAAGTTATAAATAAAAAAGTTTTTAAAATATATGATCTGTTCATAGTAATTACCTTATTTTAACTTGGCATAAAAAATATCAAAATAGCTAGCACAGGAGCAGCTGTGGTCAAACTATCCAAACGATCCAAAACTCCACCATGCCCTGGAATGATAGAACCAGAGTCTTTTGCTCCTAAGCGCCTTTTAACCATACTCTCATATGCATCTCCTAAAATGGCAAAGAGAGAGATAATAATGCCAACAATAATATATTCTAGAAGTGAGTAGGAGTCTAATTCCATGCTATAGTACATTACTATTGTTGCTAAAACCACGGTCAATATACCACCAAAAAAACCTTCTACGGTCTTGTTTGGGCTGATCTCAGGTATAAACTTATTTTTCCCAAACTGTTTACCAAAAATATATGCTCCCACATCAGTTGACCAAACCCAAACAAAAAGCTGAATTAGGAACTCCACCCCAAAACCGCGAAGGATAGTTAAGGCTACACCAGTTGGCACAATAACAAAAACACCCTGTATTATATGGTTAGTGAAACCCCATGATACATCAGGTTTAGGCTCGTAAACATAAAAACACATGCTAGCAAATGCAAATAACCAGAAAAACAAACTGAGATAGATTATCCAATCATAATCACAATAGATAAAAAAGCCGTAAAAAATAGTTGTAGCTGCGGCGAATAAAGAGACATAAAGATGATAATTTGACTCTTCCTTTTTTATGATAAGACCAAACCACTCGCGAGATAATAAGAATACCACAGCACCTATAATAATATTAAAAAATTCTACTTTCACGGAAAGCACACAAACAACGAGTACAAGTATAAGTATGGATGAAAGGAATCGTTTCAAAAAATCACTCATACTCTACTCCTGATATTAAACCAAATCTTCTTTCAGAATTTCTATAATAATCTAAGGCTTTTAGGAAATGTTCTGCAGAGAAGTCTGGCCAATAGCAATCAGAAAAATAAATTTCAGAATAAGCCAAAGACCATAGTAAAAAATTACTTATACGCTTTTCTCCTCCAGTTCTGATAACTAGATCAGGGTCAGAAACTAGAGAAGCATTGATCTTTTTTGAGATTAGCTCCTCATCTATATCAGATGATAATTTATTACTGTTAATATCGTTTAATATGTCTTTAAAAGAGTTTAAAAGATGCCATCTACCACTATAATTTACAGCAATAGTTAACAATAAACCACTGTTGTTACTGGTAATTTTTTCAGCATAGGATAGTAAATCGCGCAGCTCTTCCGGCAAAGCAGCCCTTTCACCTATAAAGTTGAATTTCACATTCTTTTGTGAGAAGTACTGAAGATCTTGCTTAATCATCTTCGCAAACAATTTAAGTAAAAAAGAAACTTCTTGGTGGGGCCTAGACATATTTTCAATACTTAAAGCAAATAGTGTTAATTGAGATAAGCTTAGTTTTATACTAGAATCTATAATTTTTCTAGCGACATTTACACCTATTGTATGACCACACAATCTAGGTAGACATGAGTTTTGAGCCCAGCGTCCATTTCCATCCATAATTATTGCTACGTGATTTGGCCCTGACATAATACTATATCTTTAATAAGTCTTCTTCTTTTGTAGCAACAGTACTATCAACCTTAGCAATATATTTATCTGTTATTTTTTGCACTTCGGCTTGTAATTTTCTATCGTCATCTTCCGTAATCTCTTTTTCTTTTACTAAATCTTTTAGGGATGAAATAATATCACGCCTTGTATTTCTAATCGAAACTTTTGTATTTTCGCCCTGACTTTTTGCCAGTTTAACAAAGTCTCTTCTTCTTTCTTCACTCAGGGGAGGCAAAGCTATACGAATAGTTCCCCCTTGATTTCCAGGATTTAAACCAAGGTCAGATGTAATTATTGCCTTCTCTATGTCTGCTAATAAGTTTTTATCCCATGGAGTAATTGTTAATGTCCTAGAATCTTCAACGCTAACTGAAGATACTTGATTTAGAGGAGTTAAGGTGCCATAACAAGAGACTTTAATACCATCAAGTAAGCTTGGATTAGCTCTACCAGTTCTTATTTTAGATAGCTCAGAATGTAACTGGGTGAGTGACTTTTCCATTCTTTGCTCTGCATCATTGAGAACACTACTCATTCTACTCTCCTTTACTGTCAACAGTTGTACCTTCATTATTGCTTGTAATAGCTCTAAGTAAACTGTTCTTTTTGTTAATATTAAAAACTTTTATCGGTATATTATGATCTCTACACTGGCAAAATGCCACTAAGTCCATTACACCAAGCTCTTTTTTAAGTGCCTCTTGAAATGAAACGTGTTTGTATAATTTAGCATCAGAGTGAACCTGTGGATCTTTATCATAAATGCCATCAACACTTGTGGCTTTCAAAATAACGTCTGCTCCAACTTCGATCCCACGTAAACTTGCCGCAGAATCAGTAGTTACTAGTGGGTTACCCGTACCTGCTGCAAAAATTACTACTCTGCCGTGATTTAGGTGATGAACGGCTTTTCTTCTATCGTAGTGGTCAACAATCCCACTCATGGGTATTGCAGACATTACTCTTGATGGCATATCATTCTGTTCAAGCACATCACGTATTGCAAGAGCATTCATCAGAGTTCCAAGCATACCCATATAGTCGCCTGAAATCCTATTTAAACCATATTTTGAGAGTTCCTTACCACGAAAAAGATTACCACCACCAATAACAACACCCAGTTGCACCCCAAGCGCAATTACATTTGCCATTTCTTTAGTTAGGCGGGCTAAAACAAGAGGATCAATACCAAAATCTGTCTTTCCAGATAGGGCTTCTCCACTTAACTTTAGAATAACTCTGTTATACAGTCTAGAAACACCCATATTTAATAACTCCTGTAATTTTAGACAGTTATAGCGCCATCATTACCTGACATTCCAATTTCATAGAGTGTAAATGCAAGTACTTCAATGCTATGCTGTTTCAGAAAATCCCCTACTTTTTGCTTTGGCTCTTTCACAAAGGCTTGCCCTAGCAGTGAATTTTCATCCATAAACTTGTTAACTTTTCCTTCTATTATCTTAGCGGCTATATGTTCAGGCTTACCAGACTCAGCAACCTGTGCTGTAAATATTTCGCGCTCTTTTGCTATAACAGTATCAGGGATACCAGCGGCTGATATAGCACTAGGCTTCATTGCAGCTATGTGCATGGCTATATCCTTTGCAGCTTCAATTTTATCTGAAGATACATTTACTAAAGTAACAACCCTACCACCGTGAGAATAGCAAGCTACACAACCCGTTTCAGCTTGCAAGGTATAAGCCCTTCTCAACTGAATATTTTCACCTAACTTAGCTACCATAACTGCTCTCATCTCAGCGACAGTCTGAGAATCTGTATAAGATAATTCAAGTAAAGAATCTATATTTTGGGAATTATGCTTTAATGCTAGCTCGGCAAGCTTGTTTCCAAAACTTTGGAAATCGTCACTTCTCGCCACAAAATCAGTTTCACAGTTTATTTCCACTACAGCTACTGCAGAGTTATCATTTGCCTGAGAAACAAAGAGCAAACCTTCGTTTGCAACTCTATCTGATTTCTTTTCAGCCTTTGCAGCACCAGATTTTAAAAGAATTTCCTCTGCTAACTCCATATCACCATTAGCTTCTGCTAATGCTTTTTTACACTCCATCATACCAACTTGGGTTTTTTTCCTCAGTTCCATAACTATTTTTGCTGAAATTGCCATTTTTTACCTCGTATCTTAATTAAATTTAAGTTAAGTTTGCTTGCTCCTAAACTGATATCAGTCTTTCTTCTCAGCTTTAACTGTCTTCTTTTTCGCAGCAACTTTCTTAGTTTCCTTAGCTTCACTAGCAGCACTAGCTACTTTCTTAGGCTCTGTTTTTTTTGCTGCTGTTTTAGTAGAAGTCTTCTTCACAGTTTTAGACACAACTTTTGCCGCCTTAGGCTTCTCTGTAGAGCTGGTAGTATCTGCTTTCTTGACTTTCTTTATAATCTTTGGAGCATCAGAAGAACTCTCACCCTTCGCTTTGCTCTCAACCTTATCGTTTTCAGCTACTGGGGTCTTTGTTGCTTTGGGAGCAACTGCTTTCGCTATATCTTCATGCTTTTCAACTACTGCTACTTTCTTAACACCAGACTTAGAATATGACTTCACTGCAGCATCGTCATCTTCACTTGGTGCCTTAGCAGCGAGTTCTTCAGCATATTTTTCTTTACTCTTTGTTATAGTGTTAGCTAAAGCACTTAGGTAAAACTCTATAGAGCGTCTAGAATCATCGTTTCCTGGTATAGGATAATCCACACCCTTTGGAGAGCAGTTAGTATCTACAACACCTATCACAGGTATTCCAAGTCTTTTCGCTTCTGCTACTGCGATATTTTCGGACCCGATATCTATAACAAAAATAGCATCTGGTAGACTCGACATATCCTTGATACCACCCAAGCTATTATCGAGCTTTATTCTCTCACGCAAGAGGGAAAGTTTTTCCTTTTTTGTAAGATCCTCTGATAAACCATTATCAATCTGTGTTGATAAGTCCTGTAATCTTTTTACAGACTTCTTGATAGTCTTAAAGTTAGTCAACATACCACCAAGCCACCTTTTATCCACATATGGCATGCCACAATCAGAGGCATATTTTTTTACTATTTCCTGAGCAGCTCTTTTTGTGCCGACTATAAGAATCTCACCCTGGTTATAAGCGACTTGTGAAGCAAAAGCTAATGCGTCCTCAAACAAAGGTAAGGTTTTTTCAAGGTTAATGATGTGTATGCCTTCTTTAACACCGTATATGTACGGTGAAAATGCTGGACATCCAAAGCGTTTACGGTGTCCAAAATATACTCCTGACTTAATCATAGCCAGCAAAGAAACGTCGTTCATAAAATTCTCCAGGGTTAGGCCTCCACCTTCTTCATAAAATAATCTAATTCTGGCAATAAACAAGAATAGACACCCAATTTTATGAGCAACGTAAGGTGTGCGGTTTACATTACAAAGTGGATATACCACCTAAATCTTGCACAGAATAGCACATAAAAAAATATAACACAATGTATAACATGATTTTATCGCATCAATAATAATACAAAAAACTGATTGGTAAATTAGTAATATTAATTTGAAAAAGATATAAAATTTTAATAAAGTGTAATTGTTATAAAGTTAATCAATCTGGTATCTAAAGTGATAAAATCAAATT
>JAYYZF010000078.1:0-27990 GCA_036340215.1 Pseudomonadota bacterium
CTCCACACTGGAATTCCCAAGGGAGAGGAAATTTTATCAAGATCAACTAAAATGAAATTTTTATTATTTCCCAAGAAGTCATGCTTATCTAAATTAATTATTGCAGTTTTATAGATGAAATAATCACTATTCTGGGTATGAAGCCAATAAAAACATTTGCCAAGTTCAAATGCCTTTTTAGGTAATGGTATTCTGCTAATAGGACAGTGTTTAGGATCTCTATTATTTTTCATATATTTCAGCCCTAAGTTATCTTAGCAATTTTTTCTTGTGTTATTTCTGCATCATTAGAATCAGAGTCACGAGGCCTTTTATTATTTAGTAAAGAGTTTTCTACTAAATAATTACTATAGTTTTTATCAGATCTTAAGTGCTCTAAAACCATAAGATATACTCTAGAACTTTTGCCCTTTGCACTATAATTACCGCTCTTTTTCCTATTATCTTCGTCTTTAATTTTCGCAATCTTAACAGCACTAAGATTTTTCTTGTTTTCCAAATTTATATTGGCACCTTGTGATATTAAAGATCTTACAACATTACATGATTGATGAATACAAGCTAGATGAAGAGCAGTATCTCCACTGCTGGAAAACTGATCTATTTTTGCGCCTTTTTCTATGAGGTAATAAACTATTTCATGTCTATCTAAAATTGAGAATAAGTGTATAGGGGCATGGCCTTCATTATTTTTTATTTCCAATAAAGCTCCAGCATTTACTAAAGTTTTTACAGCTTCTAACGTTCTAACTAGATGAAGAGGAGTATTGCCATCCTTATCTGTGGCGTTAGGATCAGCTCCTTTCTTTAAAAAATATTGCGCAGCCGCAAGTTTTCTATTTTTAGAAACAATGTGTAGAGGGTTATTGCCATCGTTATCTTTTATTCGCATTACTTCGGGGTTTTGATCGTATAAAAATTTTATGAAACGTGATTCATTCCTATTGCAGGCGGTATGCAGAGGAGTCTCACCTAAATTATTTTTTATAGTGGTTATATCCTTACCTCCACTTTTAGTTAGAACACTAATTGTTTTCATACTACTACAAAAGTGTCTAGCTAAAGTATGTAAGGGAGTATTCCCATTTATATTTTTAATTTTAGTTAATTTGCCACCGCTTTGTTCTGTGAGTATATCAATAATATCTATAAAACGACTATCATTGCGAATCTCTTTTATTGGAGAATTACATAAAATGTGCATAGGAGTATTGCCTTCATTTGTTGTCAGATTAGTAATTTTTTCCCCACCATTCTCAGTTAAAATTTTTACAATATGTTTTTGACCAAACATACACGCAATATGAATATATGAGCAAAATTTGTCTAAATATGAGCAAAATTTGTCTAAGACTCGATATTGCTTAGTATTAAAAACTTCATAAATATTTATACCATCATTTATAAGGTTTATAGTTTTAAAAATATCTCCATTCTTACAAGAGTGATACATTTTAGAGATAAGCTCTTCTGCATCAAGAGATGTAATAGTATTTGTATTGGTTATTAAGTTATTATTTGACTCATCTTTACTTATTTTTATTAGTTCTTCATACGTACTTATGTGACCCACTATTTTAGCTACATCAGCTGGTGTCTGGTTTTTGTTGTTTTTAGAGTTTATATCTGCACCCTTAGCTACTAGATATCTAATTATTTCTATATGATTGTATTTGCATGCTATATGCAATGGTGTTGATCCAGCTTTGGTTTTGATTGCAGTAATTTCTTTACCTCCTTTTTCAATGAGAAGCTCGGCAATATCTTTATATCCTCTAGCGCATGCAATATGTAAAGGTGTGCTACCATTACTAATTTCTCTGTTAATGAGATTCGCCCCTCCTTTTTCAATAAGAAGCTTTGCAATATCTTTATGTCCTGCTGTGAATGCAATATGTAAAGGTGTTTCTCCATCTTTGTTTTTAATTGTGGTAAGCTCTTGCTCACCTTTGTCAAGTAGAAGCTCAGTAATATCTTTATGTCCTGCATGGCATGCAATATGTAATGGTACACTGCCATCAATATTTTTCATTTTGCTAAGATTGATTCCACCATACTTTAAAATTATTTTACATTCGGCAATATTGCCTCTGAAAGCAGCATTATGAAGTAAATTATTGTAAGTTTCTGATTTAACTTCTTCTAAATTTCCACCTTTTATTAGGAAATTGTAAATATTTTCATCAGATATTCCTTTCTCAAAAAAAATACTCCCTTTGTCAATTTTACTTTGTTGCTGCTGATAAATTCTAGCTTGATATGAAGTGTTGTTTCCTTCTTTGTAATCAAAGTTTGATTGGCAGGACCAAAAGCTATAATCGTATGGTTTTCTCCTTAAAGCATTGTAAATTTCATGAGGGCTAATATTATTTTTGTTTTTTTTATGTTGGTTTGCTCCTAAGCTGATTAATAGCTGAGCTAAAGAAGAGTCACGCATAGCTATGACTAGGTGAAGAGGGGAGTTGCCATCTTTATCTACTGCATGTAGTAGTTCGGGATTATTGTTGATAATTTCTGTAATTTTTATATTGCTCTTACTAGTTAGGATGGCATTAAACAATATATTTGTTTCAGGATAAGATTTTACTTTGATAATAGTTTCGACAGTTAAACGTTCGTATATACTTCTTAAAAACCTACTATAGTCGTTATAATCATAACAGTCTTGAATAGAATACTGCTGGTAGATATGACTATCATCAAGTTTAGGCCAGTTGCAGTATATATCTCGAGCATTACTCCACACTGGAATTCCCAAGGGAGAGGAAATTTTATCAAGATCAACTAAAATGAAATTTTTATTATTTCCCAAGAAGTCATGCTTATCTAAATTAATTATTGCAGTTTTACAGATGAAATAATCATCATTCTGGGTATGAAGCCAATAGAAGTTTTTTCCAAGTTCATAGGGATCTTCAGGTAAAACATTTATGCTAATCGGGCAAACTTTCTGATTTTTGTTAGTTATCATATTATATTATCTCTTTAGTTTGTTATTAAATATGTACAAATGTTATTTATTTAATTGTCTATTGTCAATTTTTTAATTATCTTAAATTATTTTTTTGAGATTAATTATGTATTATCTTCAAAATTTTATATATTCGCGTTTTAAATGATATTAAAAGTGTTCTAATATCTTTAAATTAATGCTGACATGATTATTAAATTTTTCTTTCTATCTTGTTATGCTAAAATTTTTCTTGTATGCAGGAGAATCAATATGAGAATAATAACTTGTAATCTAAATGGTATTCGAGCAGCAGCAAAAAAAGGTTTTTTTAGCTGGGTAATTTCACAGAATCCTGATTTTATTTGCGTACAGGAAACTAAAGCTCAGATGAACACCTTAGATCTTAAGGAATTATATCTTGCTGGTTATTATCATTACTTCTCAGATGCAGTAAAGAAGGGTTATAGTGGTGTTGGTATTTATAGTAAAAGTAAACCAGATAAAATAATAACAAAGATGGAGCTTGATTGGGCTGATGATGAGGGCCGATATATTGAGATTATTGTTGATGATTTACATATTATCTCAACTTATTTTCCATCTGGTTCAAGTGGTGATTTAAGACAGGATCTAAAATATGAATTTATGTCTCATTTTGAGAAGTTCCAGCTTGCTGACATAATATCTAAGAAAAAGTCAGCAGTAATATGTGGTGATATAAATATTGTACATACTGAAAAAGATATCAAAAACTGGCGCAGTAACCAGAAAAATTCTGGATGCTTGCCACAGGAGCGTGAATGGCTTGAGCATTGCTTCAGTAATCTCGGTTTTTTAGACGCCTTTCGTCAAAAAAATAATAATCATGATGAATATAGTTGGTGGTCAAATCGTGGTAGGGCATGGGAGAATAACGTTGGCTGGCGTATTGACTATCAAATTTTATCTCCTAATTTTGAATTAGTAACCGATAAAGTAAAAATTTATAAGGAACAACGTTTTTCTGATCATGCGCCATGTATATTCGATTATATTTAAACGCTATATTTTAAAAATAAAGGTTATGATTAGATTTTACTGGAGCTGAACTAGGCTCTTTTTATGCTTTTTCAATGATATTTTGCGCAAAGTTTTTTATTTAATTTAGTTACTTTTCCGCTTTATTTATGATAAAAATTTGCTACAATTGAATTTGGGATCTTGGAGTGTTACATGTCCTCTCTAAAAATAAGCTGGGCACTATTGCTAATGTTAAGTCTTCAGACTTATGCAACTGAAGTTATGTCAGACAAGACACTCATGCTCAGCGCGGACAAATGTAAAAATTGGCGCCAACACTCCATTAATGATATTGAAGTAGCTAATAGTTGTTTGGTTGATTTTTTGAACAAAAATGCGTATTTTACAAAAAAAAATAAGTTTGACACTAGCCAGAAGTTTTCATTACCAGTTATAACTTCACTTTCTGCAAATAGGGCTTTAGCCTAGGGGTACTATGCAAAATTTATACTCAAAGTTAGTAATATTATTATCACTTTTTTTTGCACTAGAGTGCAATGCTGCCGGCAAGCTTGAGTTAACTCAGGGGGTCTACGGTGGTATGCCTATCGTTGTAACTGTTTCAGGTCAAAAAAATGATCTTGATAATAAACTATCGACACAACTAAGCACCTTAGTTTCACGAAACTTAGCGCTAACCGGAGAGTTAAAGGTAATTAATGGCGATAGTTACTTACCAACTTTAGATGTCATTGCTGATTATCAAAAAAATGGTATAACGTATGTGGCTTTTGCAAAACTTGAAAATCAAAGCTTTGGAAGTGATTATAACCTAACACTGATATTCTATGATCTTATGAATGATAAGAACCTAGACTTCACACGCCCAAAAAAAATATTTAAGTATAGATTTAGTAGTTCTGAGATAGAAGAGTTTGGTAATGTTCTCGCTGACGATATTTATGAAAGTATTACCAACGTTAAGGGTGTTTTTTCAACTAAGTTAGCATATGTTATGTTGAAAAAGAAATATGGCATGAAGCCTCAATATGATCTGAAAATATCTAATTTTGACGGCGCACACACAAAAACAATACTTACTAGCAATGAGCCTATAATGTCACCAAGTTGGTCACATGATGGTAAAAAAATGGCTTATGTTTCCTTCGAAGAAAATAGATCAGCTATTTTTATCCATGATATTGAGAGTGGCTCGAGGGAAAAAATTTCAGATATTAACGGTGTTAATTCTTCCCCTTCATGGTCTCATGATGATAAGAAGTTAGCTTTGGTTTTAGCTGATAGTGGCTTTACAAAAATTTATGAATATGAAATAGAGTCAAAGAAAAGAAGACAGCTAACATTTGGAAACTCCTTAGATACCGAACCAGTATGGGCAGCTGATGATAAGTTTTTATATTTCACTTCCAATCGTGGAGGACGTCCTCAGATTTATCGCTATGATTACCCGAGTTCAAACTCTGATAGGGTTACTTTCAAAGGAGATTACAATGCCTGCCCCGACATTTCGAATGACTCAAATTATCTAACCTTTTTGCATAGAGAAGGCGGTTTATATTTTTTAGCTATGCAAGACTTAAGATCTGGCAAGCTAAAGGTGCTTTCTAGAGATGAGTACGAGGAGTCTCCAACTTTCTCTCCTAATGGCCAAATAATAGCATATGCTAGTCATTATGGAGGTCGAGGTGTTTTAGGCTTCGTTTCACTTGATGGCATGATTAAATGGTTGTTGCCAGCTGCTGGAGGAGATATTCAAGAGCCTGCATGGTCGCCCTTTATTTCCAAAAGATCTCATTTTATTTTAGATGAAACAACTATATAGGAAGAAAAATGTACTTAAGGTTTACTTTAACTGTTTTCACACTTCTTTTGTTATACTCATGTAGCGATAACTCTAACGTTATAAATGATATTAACAAATCTTTTTCAAATTGGCAGGATTCTCCAGAAAGTGTTAAGGTCTTCCCAGATCAAACTAATTCTGATGCGGAATCATTGCAGTGGCAACCCAAGGTTTCCAAGGGAGCAGTTGATATTATTAATTTCTCTTTTGATAGTTCGTCTATATCTACCGAGGATATAGAGAAAATTAAAGATCACGCTAAATTATCAATCTCAAAAAATTATATAGTCAGAATACTTGGTCATTCCGACGAGCGTGGTAGCCGCGAATATAATATCTCTTTAGGTTGGAAGCGTGCTAAATCCGTGGCTCTTTATTTTGAGCAATTTGGAGTTCCATCTGACAGAATTATGATCGTTAGTTATGGTAAGGAAAAACCTATGGCATATGGCCATAAACCATCTGCCTGGGCTAAAAATAGAAGAGTAGAAATATATTATCAGGAGTCTTAAATTATGAGAAGAGTATTAACACAAATAATTATAGTTGGATTTTTTCTCCCAAGCATTACTTTTGCGAGCGAAGCCATCAATCCTAGTCAAGTTACTGGCCAGACAGAGGTAGCTGAAAACTCTTATGACTCTTATGGTATGAGTATACAGGAACAGTTGGGCGCATTAAGCAAGCAATTAACTCATTTTCAGCAGCAAAATTATATTGAAAAGATCCACGAAGTGCAGAAAGAGGTTCAAGCACTTAGAGGTATGATTGATGTCCAGTCTCATGAGTTAAGCACTTTAAAGCAGCAACTTTCAAATGCAAAGTCTAGTTTAGGTGTTCCCCAACAGGAAAAGATTATTATCTCCGATAATAACCATGATGCTAAAGAGCCAAACCTTTCAGTGGATGAGGAGACAAATAGATATAAAAGTGCATTTACATATTTAAAAAATAAAGATTATGATAATGCAATTGCCAATTTTAATAAGTTTGTAGTAGATTTTCCAACCGGAAATTACACTCCAAATTGTCATTATTGGTTAGGTGAGATATATATTCTTCAGGGTAAAAATGAACTTGCTGAAGCTAACTTGCAGAAAGTTATAACAAATTTCCCAGAGCATAATAAAGTTCCTGACGCTATTCTGAAGTTGGCAGTAGTAAATGTGAATATGAAGAAACTTGATATTGCTCGTGATTATATCAAGACTCTTGAGAAGGATTATCCTACCACAACAGCTGCTAGAATGGCAAAATTACAGTTGGGAAGTATTTAATTAACATAAATATAAGAAAGAACTTGCTCTTTTGTTAAGCAGGTATTAATATTACAACGTTGCTATTTGGGTCGTTAGCTCAGTTGGTAGAGCATCGGGCTTTTAACCCGCTGGTCGTGCGTTCGAGTCGCACACGACCCACCATCTAATTCTAAAACTATGCAAGACATAAATATTTTAAATGAGGCCAAGCTGTATCAAATAAAATTTGACGAGCTGAGGAGGTTTCTTTGACTACTCCGGTAAAGAAGTTAGACTAAAACAGATTAATGCAGAGTTACAAACTCCACAAGTGTGGCAAGATCCTAAGTTATCTCAAAATTTATCAAAAGAAAAATCCACTATAGAAAGTACTCTAGTTGAACTTGATGCCATTCAAGCAGATCTTGATTGTGTAATAGAGCTTTATCCAGTTGCACAAGATGAGGGTGATTTGAATCAAATGACAGAAATGGCAGAAGATTTAAAACAAATTATCTCTAAGATAGAACAACTAGAACTCAGAAGAATGTTTGATAATCCTAATGATAAGAATAATGCATATCTTGAAATACAAGCTGGTAGTGGTGGCACCGAGGCTCAGGATTGGGCAGAGATGCTACAGAGGATGTATTTACGCTGGGCAGATGAAAAAAACTATAAGGCCAAGGTCATAGATAATTCTCCTGGTGAAGTAGCAGGTATAAAAAGCACAACAATATCTGTACAAGGTAATTTTTCATATGGTTGGCTACGTACTGAGACAGGCGTGCATCGCTTAGTTAGAAAATCTCCATTTGATAGCGGTAATAGGCGCCATACTTCTTTTGCTTCCGTGTTTGTAACAGCAGAGATCGATGATAATGTTAATGTTGATATTAACCCTTCTGATCTTAGAATAGATACTTACCGTTCTAGCGGAGCAGGCGGGCAACACGTTAATACAACCGATTCAGCTATTCGAATTACTCACTTACCAAGTGGGGTGGTTGTTCAATGCCAATCAGATAGATCACAGCACAAAAATAAAGCGCAAGCTATGAAGCAGCTTCGTGCTAAACTTTTTCAGTTAGAGATCGAAAAGAGAAGCTCTGATAAGAAAAAACTTGAGTCAGAAAAATCTGATATAAGTTGGGGGAGCCAAATACGCTCCTATGTGCTCGATGATTCAAGAATAAAAGATCTTAGAACGGGTGTGGAATGTTCTAATACTCAGTCGGTTTTAGATGGTAATATAGACCAATTTTTAATAGCGTGCTTAAAACAAACTTCAGGAGATAATAAATGAGCAAAAATAGTGATGGGCATATGAATTCAGAGGTGGATTTTCATGATCAGGTTGCAACTAGAAGGGCCAAGCTTGATGAGTTAAGAGCAGAAGGTAACCCATATCCTAATAATTTTAAACCTAATGATTTTGCTGTAGATATTTTAAATAAGGTGGCCAATGATGATAAGCCTACTCTAGAGGCTAAGAAGATAACAGTTACTGTATGTGGTCGTATTTCTAATAGAAGGATTATGGGTAAAGCTAGTTTTATTCATATTCATGATTTTACTGGTAAAATTCAGGCCTACATAAGAAAAAGCGATTTGCCTGAGGGAGTATATAGCAAATTTAAAAATTGGGATTTAGGAGATATAGTTTATATCAAGGGAACCTTGTTTAGGACTCAAACTAATGAAATAACAATTAGTGCTACAGAGATAAACCTTGTTACTAAGTCACTTAGGCCAATGCCTGATAAGTACCATGGTTTAGCAGAAAAAGAACTATGCTACCGACAACGCTATCTCGATTTAATCTCTAACCCTAAAACTACAGATACGTTTATAAAAAGATCACAAATAATTACAGTAATTCGTGATTGTTTGATCAAAGCTAGATTTTTAGAGGTAGAAACCCCTATGATGCACTCAATTGTAGGTGGTGCAACTGCAAGACCTTTTGTTACTCACCATAATGCTTTAGATATACCACTCTATATGCGGATAGCCCCCGAATTATTCCTAAAAAGATTGCTTGTTGGAGGTTTAGATCGGGTTTTTGAGATAAATAGGAACTTTAGGAACGAAGGCTTGTCAACTAGGCATAATCCTGAATTTACAATGTTGGAATTCTATCAAGCATACGCCGATTACATTGATTTTATGGATTTTGTTGAAGAGATGCTTAGAGATGTAGTGAAAATAGTTGTTGGTAAATTTGACTTGCCTTTTCAGGGTAATAATATAAATTTTGCGGAGCCATTTAGGCGTTTAACTATAGTAGAGTCTATTTTGGAATATAATGACAATATATCAGCTGAAAGTATTCAAGATTTAGCACAAGCTAGAAAAATTGCCGAAAGTGTTGGTATTACTTGTGAAGAACAAATGGGATTAGGAGCTATACAACTAGAAATATTTGAAAAAACTGTCGAGAAAAAGCTGATAAATCCAACTTTTATAACTAGTTATCCAACTGAAACTTCACCACTTGCTCGTATGAATAATAACGATAAAACTATAGTTGATAGGTGTGAGCTATTTATTGGTGGCCAAGAGGTCGCAAATATTTTCTCAGAATTGAATGATCCAGATGATCAAGCTATGAGGTTTAAAGCACAAGTTGCAGCCAAAGATGCTGGTGATGTTGAGGCTATGGACTATGATGGGGATTACATTGAGGCTCTAGAATACGGAATGCCTCCAGCTGCTGGAGCTGGAATAGGGATAGATAGGCTTGTAATGATTCTAACTGACGCTAAGGCAATAAAGGATGTTATTTTATTTCCTCTTCTAAGGCCGCTAAAGCTAGACAATACTTAAGCAGTCTCAGGGCTTAGAAGTAAGTCTAGGCCCTCAATTAGAAATTTTTCTATATATAGCTTGCTCTTTACAGTGTGATCAGCCAGCACTAATAAAATGTTTGTACAATCATTTGTAGCTTTTGAGCAAGCTACTGTTATTCCAGCTTGTTCACCATCCTTTGTGTTCACATAGCTGCCCACTTTTACATTGTTTGGTTCTGATATCATAGCTTTGTAGAGCTTTCTTTTTCCTCTACCGCGGTGCTGGGTGCGCGCAATGATCTCTTGTCCTAAAAAACAGCCTTTGGTGAAAGAAATGGCATCTTTCTTATGGTAATTAATCATATGCGGGGTTAGCTTTTCTAAAGTTTCTGGGAAAATATGAACAATTCCAGCGTCAATATTAGCCTGATCCCAGTGATATTGATCAAGTATAAAGTTAACATCTTTTGTAGAAGCTATTTTCTCTCTAAACGGCGTTAGATCCTTCTCTAAGCCAAATATCATATATTGTTCAGTTTCAGCATTTAAACAAGCACATCTTACATTGGGGCTAACCTCTGTAACACTTCCATTTTCAGCTGGGGTATTAATATTATGTGGTTTTCCTATGCAATATAAGAATAACATATCAGCAATAATCTCAGTTTTAATATTTGAAAATATGCCATATTGTCTAAATTTTTGCTGGGTGTTTGCTATTAAACTTTTTGGCGAGAAAAAATAATAGTCATTATTAGATTCAAAAAAATATCCAGATGCAGAGATTCTACCTTTATCATTACAATAGGCTCCAAGGCACAATTTTTTCTCAGAAACGCTTTCTATGTCGCATGTTACTTGACCTTGTAGAAACTGTTTGACGGTTTTTCCGCTAATTTTTATACATGAAAAACTGGTGAGGGGGGCTATAATTGTACTCATTGGAAACCTTAGTGATATATTTTCTGACGCTAAAGTATAACACATTTTTTCAAGTAAATCCAGTATATAGCGGCATGATATAGTTATTTTTTAGCGTGTTGCTGCTGAATGACAAATATTATATAAGCAATTCCTAAGGTAGTTAATAAGCTAATTTCTAAAAAATTGATATTATGAATATCTTTACTAGTATATGCTTGCATTCCAATATAAGTACAGATTGCTATGTTTGGAATGAATCCTAAGCATGATGCTGATAAAAATTTACTCAGATTAAGTTGTAATACCCCAGATGCTATACTGATTGACCAACTTGGAAATAGTGGTATAAGTCTGAGTGCAATAATATACCTATATGGGTGAGTATCTAGCATTTTTTTTGCTTTCAGGATATATTTTTTTTTTGTTAGTCTAGCACCCGAGATAGAATTTTTTTTAGCAATTTTAAAAAGAATGTATGAGGCAGCTATACTGCCAAAAAGTGAATAAAAAAATCCTATTACCCCAAAAGTAAAGCCAGCAAATATTCTAAAAATTACAGATAAAGGTAGGCAAAATACTAGCATTAGTGTGTAAATTAGTACAAAAGTACAAGCTAGCGTTTTATGATTGTCTTTAATAAAAAAAGAGTATTTTTCATATGAGTTGATTAGCCCGTCAAATAAATATTGCTTTGGCAAAAATCCTGCAGCAATATTTATCATTAAAAGAGTTAAAATAAGTAAAAAAAATACCGTACTATTTTTCATCTTTGCTTATATTTATAAGTATTTTTTTATATACCTGAGAAGCTTGCTCGGAAAGATTTAGGCTTTTGTATAGCTCCATTAACTCAAGCTTAATAGTTAAACTACAAGAATTTACTATCTTTTCATAATATTCTACGGCTTTATTTTTTTCACCAGTATCATTATAGGTTCTTGCTATTCCTATTATAATATTCTCATTTCTTGGATTTAACTCGAGCCAATTTATCAGGTTGTTAAGTATTTTTGTCTTGTTATTATCAATTTTTATGTACTTATTGATGAGAGGAAGATCATTATTAACTGGAATAAATTGCTCAAGTTCATTTTTAGCTTTTTTTGTTTCTCCTAATGCTAAGAGTCTATCAATATATTTATTGAATACTTCTATACTGTTTTTAACTTCAGCAGAGGAGTTTTTCCAAATTTTATTAATTTCCTTTTTATCACTAATATCAAGTGCTTCTAGTATATATCTTATTTCAAACTTATTTATGTCGCTTATGTCTAGTGCTTTTATTTTCTTATATTTTGCTATTGAATTTCCTAGTTCCTCCCAATTTTCTAACTCCATATTACATCTCAACAATACAACAAGAGCCTCTGGTTTGTTCTGCTCTTTTACTGGAAGAAGTTTTACCTTTCGGAGAGAGTCACTAAAATTACCTAATTGCATAAGGATGTGGGCATGAATTATGAGAATAGTATTGGTGTCACTAGCATACCTCACATAAGCATCTTTAAGATGTTCATTCATCTTATCTAAATCATATTGACTTGAACTAAATATTGAGGCGAGTGTGGAAAGTAGATTGGGGTTATCTTTTTCAGCCTTTGTAAATGCGTTTTCTGCCTGGGGCCAATTATTACCTAGCAGACTACGTATACCTTGTAAACAAAGCTTGTGAGATCTTCCTAATTTATCGGGCTTTACTGATGACTTCAGGCAAAAAAATAGCTGAGTCATATACTTTGTAATATTAGCTAGAAATACTATTAATGTGAATATGGCAAATAATATTAGGACTAGAAACCACAAAGTTGTCTCAATGTTAAGATGGTTGTATTGTATTAATACATGACCAGGGTCTTGTGATATTTTTATGCCTAGCCAAACTGAAACTACCAGCAGTAATAGATATTTTAGAATATTTATCATTTGTTAAA
This sequence comes from Pseudomonadota bacterium, assembly GCA_036340215.1. Classification (GTDB taxonomy): domain Bacteria; phylum Pseudomonadota; class Gammaproteobacteria; order Comchoanobacterales; family Comchoanobacteraceae; genus JABJPE01. Next base: position 12,702 of record JAYYZF010000078.1, read on the forward strand.
ATTCCTCACTAACTTGTGGGGCTTGTGGTGTCATAAGCTCCCTTTCTCTTTTGCTAGGGATATTACTACGAGTATTACTTTGCTTAATTTCTTCTGTTTTATTGCTGTTATTAACACTTTTATCAATAATAAGAAGTAGGATAGGGTTTAGGTCTGGCATGTTAGGATCAACATCGACTTTTTGTAGTTCTATAATTTGAGTTCTTATGTCATCAAGTTTTGTTTCATTACGTGATTTATAATTCTTTAATAATTCAATAGAATCAGATAATGCCTTTTGGAATAGGGTGTTATTCCTGTTTAATATAGCCCACTGCGCTTGATTCATGTTGAGTGTGAAATCTGTAATAAAAATACTTTGATTTTTGGGTCTTAGCCATAATTGTCGATCTTGGTCGTTATCATTTGAAATTACTATATAATCAGAAACAGCATCTTGAAATCTTCCCCATATTGTTTGAGAGGTTTGAGAGTGAGTATTTATATTTTCGCTTAGTACAGGTGTAGTCGACTGTTCCTGTCTTACGATAGTATGATCAAGCTCGAGGTTTAGAACTCTATTTGATATATTTCGTATTTCAGTTAAAGCATCCTCTATTTTGGTTTCGTTAATTTTATTAAGTATTGCTAATGCTATTGCGATTTTATTAGTTACCTCAACACTAATACTTTTATGTTGCGCTTTCTCTAACCAATATCTACCTTTAGCTATATTATGAAATAGATGTAACTGATATGATGCCATTTGAATATCGAAGATTAATTCAGATTCTGATTGTGGTTGAAAAATAGGTTGTTCTAGTTTAGATATTCTTCTTAGATCAGTTTCAAGTTGATTTATTTTCTGTTCACTAACATCATTTTGATTCCTAAATTTATTTATTTTTGTATTTACATTGTTTACTGTTTTTATCATCGCATTTTTTTGTATGTCTATATCAGCATAAAGCCTATTTATTCGATAATTAAGGGTTAAGAACCCAATTGTAAGCACCAGTATTATAGATAATGTAATTTTGAATAAAGGGGTATCTAAGAAGTTTTTTTTAATATTTGTAATTAAACTATTCTTTGTAGATTTTGGTGTTTTACTTTCCATTAAGATAGCCTTATAGTCTAGAGTTTAATAAGCTTGTATCTTGGCTCAAGTAGGTTATGCCCTCTGGAATGACCCAATACTCATGTTGCTAAGATCTTTGTTTTGCTCGGGTAGACTTTTAATTTCATCTGAGGACTTTTCTTCAGGCTGAATTAAATTATTTTGATTTTCTCTTGAATCTTTACTGTTGCTTGGATTTTGCGAAGTTTCAATAGCATCATTACAAGAAATTAACTTGTCATCTAGTTGTTTGTCTAGCTTTTCAAGTAACATTGTTTGGTTTCTGTCTATCTTCTCTAAAATTTCTAATTGTGCTAATAGAACTGTTTTAAGATTAAGGACTCTGGCGTGAGATGTTGCAATTAGGAGTATACATATCGCGATAAAGAACAGGTTTAATCTTGTTAATCTCTTTAGTTTATAGTTGGTGCCAATTTGATCCATTTCATATATCCCTTACTTTTGTGAAATCCAGAATTTGTTCTCTGCGCGTATTTGTGGACTCGTCAGATAACACACAAATATTATGGTTAAAACCAAGTTTAATTGCAAGTTTTCTAATGTCATCGTCTATTGTGATCAAGCATGCTTTTTTAAGAGAAAAATTACCTGAGATAGATATAAGCTTGTTAAGTGCAAGTAGTGTTTCCCTGCTAAAAACTATAATGTTATCAATGTTATTGGTTCTATTTAACTGTTGAACACTGTTGAGACATATTTTTCTTTCGTACACTTTGTAAGATACTACATTATGCTTCTTTTCTAATAGTTTATTCTCTAAGTAATCTTTATATGGCTCACCTGAAAATATCACTATATCGAGCAGTTCTTTATCTTTAATAATAGGTAATTCTAATATAGCTGCTGATTCTGCTGTTTTGGGTGTAAGAATGTTATTATACCCATAACTTTCTAATGCTGCTTTCGTGGCATTACCAACTGCTATTATATTTCTTAAAGAGTTTTTATTTTTTATAATTTCCAATGAATTCCAAACAGCATTAGCACTTATGAAAATATAGATATTACCTGGTTTAGATATTATTCTATTAATATCTTGCTGAAAATTAACTTTCGCTATTATTTCTATTGCTGGGCAGTTTATTATATTAAAGTGAGGATGAGATAATTCTTTTTCTGTAATTTTTGCTTGCCTTAAGGCTCTAGTATTTAAAATCTGGATTATCTTGTTCATAGTTTATTTTATCTTATTCGTTTTCTCGTTATCTATTAGAAGCTAGCTTGTTTTTGTAATGCTTTTTTATGACCATAGCATTTTACTTTTTATGCTAGTGTTTTTTAGAATTTCGTCCAGTGCAGATTTAAGAAGTAACTTACTCTCTTTAAGATGCTGTTTTGTATGTATTGAGTTATTTTGTAAATTTATTATAGTATCATATGAAATTGCTCTTGCATCTTCAGGATTGCACGGTGAAAGTCCGCTTTTAGGTGTATATTGATACCAGCCTGCTGGACTTGTTGTAGATGTTACTTCTTCAAATGGAATTGCATATCCTATTTCTGATATTAATGTTTTTTCAAATAGTCTAAGAGGTACTTCTACATTATTGCAGCTAATTAGATTTTTTAGAGTGCTTTCATATGCAGCAAAAGTATCAGGAAATGGGTCTGAGAATGTAATGCTTTTCATGATTAACTCGTTAATATAAAAGCCGCATATTAATTTTGCTTGTGATAAAGATAGTGCTGCACCTCTTGCTTCAATGTTGTTTAGAGTAGCAAGCTCTGTTTTTAAGGTCCAGCTAGCAAAGTAGGGTGTAAATGGTTGCACTAAAGACCTTCTATTTTTTGAGATACTTCTACTTATAGCTCTAACTTTACCATAACTCTCTGAAAAGAAATCAATTATAAAGCTATTTTCTTTATATTTACGTCTATGTAATATGTAAACTGGTTCTAAGTTAACTCTAACTGTCATATCTTTGTTTTATCAATAAAGTTTTGGTTTTCCCACCATGAGCTTTTTATCTTTACCCACAAAGCTAAATGTATTTTTCTAGAAAAATACTTTTCTAAATCTATTCTTGATGATTTGCCAATATTCTTAAGCACTTCACCACCTTTACCTATAACTATTCGCTTCTGTCCTTCCGTGTTGACCCATATAACTACATGAATTTTCTTTATATGATCTAAATCCTCTATTTTCTCCACTTGAACTGTAGACTCATATGGAATTTCTTGGTGAAGATTTTTTAGTAAACTTTCTCTTATTCTTTCTGAGATCACAAAGCTGTCATCAGGTTCAGTTTGACTATCAGTGGTGAATAATGGCTCCTGTTCAGGTAAATGTTTTTCTATTACATTTAAGAAACTATTCATGCTGCTTTCTTTCAGAGCACTTATAGCTAGGATATCTACAAAGTCATGCTTTTCTTTGAGATTATTGATTATGGGTAGTATCTCATTTTGATTTTTTAAACGGTCAGTCTTATTTATAACTAATATTGCTGGAATTTTAGCTCTTTTTATATTATTCAATACAACTTCATCGTTAGTGTTCCATGAGGAAACTGTAGTTATGAAAACAATCAGATCAGCATCAAAAGTTGATATCTGAGAGTTTTTGTTTAAATGTTTGCATAATGTTGATTTTACCGATGCTTCAACCCCTGGTGTATCAGTAAATATAATTTGGCTGTTTTTTGTGTTTTTTACGAACCTTACATTTTGTCGTGTAGTTTGTGCTTTATGAGTAACTATACTCACTTTTTCTTCAGCTATTTTATTAATTAAAGTTGATTTACCAACATTAGGTTTCCCTACGATGGAAACATATCCACATTTTTTCTGCATTATATTTTCTCTTTTTCCTGTAGTCGTATTAAAAATTTTTTTGCTGCTTCTTGTTCTGCTTTTTTTATAGTTTTACCTGATCCACTTGATTTTAGCCGAATCCCTTTTACTTTGCAGTTAACAAAGAAGACTTGTTCATGCTCTAATCCCTCTGTTTTAAGTACTTCATACTCAGGGATTGGTCGCGATAATGCTTGCATGTATTCCTGTAGCTTAGTTTTTGCGTCTTTATCTTGATTTAGCATATTGGTGTTGCTGAGTTCTTGCTCGTACCAAGAGCTAACTACCTTATTACAAGTTTCCCAATTACTATCAAGAAATATAGCGCCAATTAATGCTTCTAGGGTGTCTGCCATTATTGCGTTGCCTGCACCAGTACTTCGCTTATTTTCATTATTACTAAGTTTAATATCTTTTTTTATATCAAGTTTCTCAGCTACTTGTATAAGTTTCTCTTTGTTAATCAAGTGGGATCTCATTCTACTGAGAATACCTTCATTTTTATCTGACAGCTTTTGGAAAATTTTTGAGGTTATAATTGAGCTTAATATTGCATCACCAAGGAATTCAAGTCTTTCGTTATTTTTCCTACTCACACTTTTATGGGTCAGAGCAGTCAGGAGAAATTCCTTGTTATTGAATGTGTAACCAATTTTATTTTCTATATCTGAACCTATTGTCATAAAATTTTGTTTCCTATTCTATCCCAGTTAATGCCGAATGAGTTAGTATTTATGCTCATCCATATGTATTGGGCTTTACCAACAAGGTTTCTATCTGGGACAACTCCCCATGCTCTACTATCATTACTATTATCTCTATTGTCACCCATCATGAAGTAATTACCTTCAGGCACGATTATATCTACTTCCTGATAATCGAGCACATCCGGTAATTCCTGAATTTTGTGTTTTATACCGAGTAAATCTTCTTGCTTCTTAGTGATCATTGTCATACGTCCCGATTCATCAAGCTTGTAATCGTTAGATATCAGTGCTTGGGTGGCGATTTTGCCATTAATCTTCAAGGTTTTATCTTTGTAAACTATGTGGTCTCCAGGTTCACCAATCACTCTTTTTATGAATAAAATATCCTTATTCTCAGGCCAGCGGAAAAGGGCAATATCGCCACGTTTGGGCTTCGCCACCTTTATCATGGTATCTCCTAAAACAGGTACTCTAACCCCATAGCTAAATTGACTCACAATTATAAAGTCTCCTGGCATAATTGTAGGCTCTAGAGATCCAGTTGGAACTAGATATGGCTGAAGTAGAAAGGATCTAATTAACCATATAACAGTCAGTATAACAACATATGATCTTGCTTGCTCTAAGACGATGGAGTTAGATTCTAAGTAGGCTTTTTTCAAGTATAATTTCGCTACTAAAACTAGTAAAATAGTAAATAGTGTAAATGCGGTAAGAACTTCCTCTAGGGTGAAGAATATCATACAGAAACCGATCATAAGTAAGGGTATAGTTTCATATAATTGATTATAGAACTCAGGTCTTTTTTCACCATTACTCACACGAGCTGGCTGTAGTACATATCTGTCATGAAATCCTAGTAATAAGCCGCTAAATAATGCAACACAAACAAATATTTTCAGAGTTATTAATAATTCCATAAATTAATCCTAAGTTTTATTCTCATCAACTTTTAAGACAGCTAAAAATGCTTCTTGCGGCACGTATACTTTGCCAATTTGCTTCATTCTTTTTTTACCGGCTTTTTGTTTCTCAAGTAGCTTCTTCTTTCTAGATATATCTCCACCATAACATTTTGCTGTGACGTTCTTTCTCAAGGCACTGATAGACTCTCTAGCAATTACATGATTACCAATAGCCGCTTGTATAGCAACTGGTATCATTTGTCTAGGGATAAGTTTTTTCAATCTCTCTGCAATAGCTCTTCCTTGAGAGTAAGCTCTGTCCTTGTGTACTATTGCCGCAAGTGCGTCGACTCTATCTCCATTTATGAGAATGTCAAGACGAACTAGGGGGGCTTCTTGGAAATTTTCAAGGCTGTAGTCTAAAGATCCATAACCTCTACTAACCGACTTTAATCTATCAAAAAAATCTAAAACTATTTCATTCATGGGTAATTTGTAAGTTAAATTAACCTGGTTCCCAGCATACTGCATATTGACTTGTATACCTCTTTTTTCATTACATAAGCCTATTACAGAACCTATATACTCGTTTGGCGTAAGAATATTTGCTACAGCAATAGGTTCTCTCATAACTGAAATTTGATTTGGTGCTGGTAGTTTTGTCGGATTATCTACTAGAAGCTTATTGCCTTTAGTGTCTATTACTTCATAGACAACCGTAGGAGCTGTAGTAATAAGCTCTATGTTATATTCACGTTCAAGCCTTTCTTGCACTATTTCCATATGTAGCATACCCAAAAAGCCACAGCGGAAGCCAAATCCTAAAGCGTCTGAAGACTCTGGTTCAAAAAATAGGGCTGAATCATTTAGTTTAAGTTTTGCTAGTGCTTCACGAAAAGCTTGAAAATCATCAGAGCTGATTGGAAACATTCCAGCATAAACCTGAGGTTTGGCTGTTTGAAAGTCTGGTAAGCATGCCTGTGTTGGTTTGTGTGTATGAGTTATGGTATCGCCAACTGGTGCTCCTTGTATATCTTTGATACTCGCAACTAAATAGCCAACCTCGCCACATTTTAAGCAACTTTTTTCCTCACGTTTTGGTGAGAATATACCTACGTGTTCGGCTATGTAATCTTGACCAGTTGACATTATCTTTATTCTGTCTGATTTTTTTAGACAACCATTTATGATTCTTACTAAAGAAACTACCCCTAAGTAACTATCAAACCAAGAGTCGACAATCAAAGCCTGTAAATTATCACTCTCATTGCCTTGTGGTGGAGGAATTTCTTTGACTATCATTTCTAAGAGATCCTCGATTCCAATCCCAGATTTTGCACTTACTGACAGTGCGTTGTCAGTTTCAATTCCGACTATATCTTCAATTTGAGCAGCTACTTTTTCTGGTTCAGCCTGTGGCAGATCAATTTTATTGAGTACTGGTAGAATATTCAAGTCTTGTTCTATTGCCATATAGCAAACGGCTACAGTTTGTGCTTCAACTCCTTGTGCAGCATCAACAACTAGGAGTGCACCCTCACAAGCTGAAAGTGATCTTGAAACTTCATAGGAAAAATCAACGTGACCAGGTGTATCGATAAAGTTTAATTGGTAAGTGTTTTCATCTTTTGCTTTGTAATTAAGGGTTACACTTTGTGCTTTGATAGTAATTCCTCGTTCACGCTCAATTTCCATAGAGTCTAGGACTTGCGCTTGCATTTCCCTCTTAGTTAAGCCACCACAAAATTCTATTAATCTATCGGATAAAGTAGATTTGCCATGGTCAATGTGAGCGATGATTGAAAAGTTTCTAATTAATTTTTGCATTTTTAGGCCTTAAACATGAGCCTATATGATAACCATTTTTTTCTATTTAATAAAGTTAATTGTATATATTTGCTTAATTTTTAGATTACGATTGTTTAGTGTTGCAGACTCTAAAGTTTGCAAAAATAGTTTTTTTTTTTTAAACTAATGTTCCTGATTATGAAAAAATTATTTTAAGGATAAGCTGAGATTATATGCTTAAAACTAACGATATTACAGCAGATGTTTGTGTGATAGGCTCAGGCCTAGCAGGAGTCTCAGCTGCGTTAAGTTTACCATCAAATTTAAAAGTTTGTATTTTCTCAAGTACTATGTCTGGTATGAATGCTTCTTCATACGCCCAAGGTGGCATGGCTGCTGTTACCGGAGAGGGAGATAATTACCACTTGCATACGCAAGATACTTTAAGAAGCGGGGCAGGCCTCTGTGATCATGCGGCTGTTAACTGCTTTACTGAAAACGCTCACGCTGCTGTATCTTGGTTGTTATCTCAGGGAGTTATCTTTTCAAAAAAGCCTGATGGGGCTTTTGATTTGACCAGAGAGGGTGGACATTGTAGGCCGCGTATTTTGCACTCACAGGATGAAACTGGAAAGCAAATTATGGCAGTTCTCACTCAAAACTTACATAAATCTAGTAATATTAACTCCTATGATAATTTTACAGCTATAGACTTTGAGATGCAGGATAATATTATACGTGCTGTCAAATTTTTGAATAATGATTCGGGTGATATAGGTTTTGTGCGTGCCCGTTGTTTTATACTAGCTTCAGGTGGTGCTAGTGGTATCTATCTCAACAGTACAAACCCAGATGCCGCAATGGGTGAGGGTATTGCTATGGCCTGGCGCTCAGGCTGCCGTTTAGCTAACTTAGAATTTAATCAATTCCATCCAACAAGTATGTATACAAATGCAGAAAGACCGATGCTGATAAGTGAAGCTTTGAGGGGGGAGGGAGCTTATCTTTGTGATGCTGATGGCCATAGATTTATGCAAAAATATGATGAGAAGCAAGAGCTTGCTACGCGAGATATAGTCGCGCGCTCGATGTTCCTTGAAATGCAGGAAAAGGGCCTTTCACATTTATTTTTGGATATATCACACAAACAAGCAAAATGGATAAAAAATAGATTTCCTGCTTTATATCGGGGTTGTCGTTCCTATGGTATCGATATCACCAAAGAAAAAATACCAGTGGTACCTGCATCTCACTATAGTTGTGGTGGTATTTTAGTCGATCAAAACGGGAAGACAGACGTGAGAAATCTCTACGCAATTGGAGAGTGTGCTTACACTGGTTTCCATGGCGCAAATAGACTAGCTAGTAATTCTCTAACTGAGTGTGTTGTAACAGCAAAGTTAGCGTCCTCTAAAATTGAGTCTGAAATAGATAGCTTTTCTTTGCCTGGCAAGTGTTTCCCTGATATCACTAAAGCTAATCTATACAACGATGATTTTCTACCACAAGTAAAAGAAATCAAAAAAATTATGTGGGATTTTGTTGGAATTATCAGATCTAGTGATGGCCTGCAACAAGCAAAAAAACTTGTTATATCCCTGAAGCAAGATATAGACCAGGCTTATATGAGTCTCAGCCTAACCAGAGGTCTTTTAGAGGCTCGCAATATAGCTTTAATTTCACATTTGACTATAGTAAGCGCGCTGTCAAGAAAAGAGAGTAGAGGTGGACATTTTTGCTCAGACTATCCAGAGCTTTCGCCCGAATACAATCAGAAGCCAACTGTAATTAGAAATAAAAATAAAGTGAGTATGGATAAAGTTGAGCTTGCTTATCTCTAATTTTTTTAGCCACTGTCAATCACATGTAAGCGACGATATTATTAAAATTAAAAGTACGATGTAGAAAAAAATACCTGAGTAGCTGCATTTTAGCTTTTTATAATCCTTACTACTTCCTGTTTAAAACTCTCCATAATACTTATGCTAGAGATTTCTTAAAGTATATGTGAGAACGTGGTATTCAGCTGGAGTCACAGCCCATTTTGTTATGATAGCTTTATGTATATTACCTGTTATCTCGGCGCGAAAAAAAATAATTATCACATTAGCCCCAATAAAAATTGGCTTTTCTAGTTTTGCTGAGAATACAGTTTGATCTTTTAGTTTTAATTTCCAATTTGCTTTATAGCTATATTTGATTACTTGTAATGACTTTTTATGAGTTCTGCGAGTGTGAATTCTCAGCTCATAGAGAGCGTGCTTAATCAAATATGCTAGAAGCACAAACTTTATAACTAAGTATACTTGAATATTAAAAACAATAGATGCAGCGCATGTATAAACAAGTATAATCCAAAAGGATAAATAAGTTGATTTATCTTTCAGTTCTAAGTGAAAGTTTAACTGAAATGACATAATTTTAAGAGCTTAAGATTTTACTAAGGGTTATTATGCCCTCAAGCTTAGCTATTACTAATACGTTAATCCTCATTACACATACTAGCGTCCACAAGAGCTGCATAGTTATCCTCCAGGTTTGCCAGGGGAACGGGGGGCTGGTTTATCTTCCAAAGTAGTAAACTTTGTGTTGAATCCTGGTCTCTCACCACCTTTAGGAGAGGAGGGTGGGCTATGTATTACTTTGTTAACCATGTTTACACCTGCTCGTGTAAGCTCTTGACTATCGTAACCCGCACCTGCGACTTCATCTTGGTGGTAGCGCAAGTTACCCTGATCAGCTTTATATGCATTTGTGTTCGTAAAAATTTTGCCGTCTCTGTTTTTATCGAGAAGAAATAGGGCGCCAAACCCAGCCTTTTGCATTTCGGTTGCTGGCACATTTGCTTTTTTAAATTCGCTAACCCCGTAATAGTTACTTTCGGTCAAGCTTGTTACATAAGTTCCATTCATATCATTTTGCAAGCTCTGCAAAGCATAACCTGCACCTAGTAGGTCTTTTACTGTTATGCCTGCATTTTTTAGTGGAACAAAATCATCAAAAAAGAATTCATTACCAGTTATCTTATGACTAGGATTATCAAAACCCGGCGCTCTCAAGTAAAAGTCTCTTACGGTTTTTAATGCTGTTGCCTTCTGTATTCCGGTTAATTTCTCTGAATTTAGAATATCTTTAACTCTATTTTCTGTATCTTCAGCAGTCATAATAACTCTCTTTTTGTATTTATGATACACATACTTATATAGACTATTTTTTTGACTTTTGCTGAGATAAATTATGTGCGAACATTTATATATTGTGCTGTACATGTTTCTATTTCTCATGTTTACAAAGCGAATAACATAGGCAGTTTGGAGCAGCTACTTGATTTAGGGATGCAGACTTTGGGTATTATTTTAAGAATTTTTTTGTCTGACTTTTCATATTCCTTAATTTTCAGTTCCCAAGCATATACATGCTGTAAATAGCTACTCGCTGCTTTATTATTATCTTTTATATATAATTTATGCGGCTCGCTTGAGGCTAAGTATATTTTTCTTGTGAGTTTCTTCGCTTCTTTTGCATAGCATTCTAAGTTTATTAGGGTCATGTTATTCAAGTTTGTTTTGATTGAGATATCCCTGCGGGTATAATCATGAGGGCATGACAAGTTATTTTGAATTAGCAAATAAAATTGGAGGTTGGTAATAATTGTATATTCTTTTGCCCAGAGTTTATTTATTATTTTTAGCTCTTGTAGCGTAATAGAGCTTAATAAGCTCAGCAAAATCATGCCAAGTAAAGAGTAAATTACATACTCAATTAATAAATACCCACCCTGTGTTTGCATCTACTATCCTCACTGTTAATGTTTTACTTTTTATATTTTTAAATAATCTATCTTTATTGGCAATATTGTTGAAATATCTGTAATATTTTTCTAGTTAAAATGCTGTTATGCTAGAGGTGCTGCATGCATTTTTGCTCGTTAAATTTGACGTTTTTTCAAGATATAACTGCACTTTGCCATGTGAATATTTCCATAATATTAGGGCAGTAATTGCTTCTTCTATTTTTCTAAATTAGAATATGATTACAACTTATAAAACAGGGATGGAATGAAAATACTAATTTTGGGAAGTTCAAAGGTAGCGCAATCTCTTGCTTGCGAGTTAGTGGATGAGGGCAATGATGTTACGGTGGTGAGTGAAGATGCAGCAGTTTTAAAAAACATGCAAACTCTTATGGATATCAGAACCGTCAAGGGTAGAGCATCATACCCAGATATACTGCGATCTGCTCGTGCAGATAAGATGGATATAATGATCGCAGTAACTGAGAGCGATGAAGTGAATATGATCGCGTGCCAAGTCGCTTACTCTCTTTTTAAAGTACCATTAAAAATTGCGAAAATTAGGTCCCCGCATTACTTGATTAGACATGAATTATTTGGCAATGAAAACTTACCCATAGATATATTTCTTAACCCAGAAGTAGACGTGGCTACAAGTATTTTTAATATTATCAATAACCTTGGCGTTTCAAGCTTATTCCAGTTTACTAAGCAAAGATTAAGTCTTATTTCGATTAATGTTAATAGTAATTCAATGTTGTTTAACATGAGTTGGCAAAAATTCCAAGAGAAGATTATTGATCTTGCAGCTAAGCCAGTTGCTATAATGAGAAAACATAAATATTTACAACTTAGAAGTAATTTGAAATTACAGCAGCATGATGAGGTATTTTTATTTGTTGATAATGCAATTTTACGCCAAGTTTTGCAGCGCTTTGAGTTAGGCACTAAAAAGAAAGTGTCACGTGTAATTATTGCTGGTGGTGGCGGTGTTGGCGCTAATCTTGCTAAGCTTCTTTTACAGAATAACTGTAATGTAAAAATCATAGAGCATAACAAAGCTGTTTGTGCTTCTTTAGCCTCTAGCATGGGTAAAGCTACTGTATTGGAAGGAGATGCTGCTGAAAGAGATTTGTTATTTCAAGAAAACGTTGAAGGTGTAGATGTATTCTGCGCCCTCACTAGTGATGATGAAGATAATATTATAAGCTCTCTACAAGCTAAGTATTTAGGTGCTAAGAATGTGATTGCTTTGGTAAATAATAGTGAGTATATGGAAATTTTCTCCCGGAGTGATGTTGATGTTTTTGTGCCGCCTCAGCAGGTTAGCATCAGCAACATTCTGACATATATTAGGAAGCAATCTTGTACTCAGGCCTATAGCCTTTGCAGGGGCTTGTCTGAGGCGGTATGTTTCGAAGTGTTACCAGATTATGCAAGAAACTTGCTAGGTAAAGACTTGAAGAAAATAACTTTCCCGCCTGGGGTTATTTGTGTTGCACTACAGCGAAAAGATAAGTTGTTTTTTGATTTAGATATAACTGTACAGCTTCATGACAGTTTGTTATTCTTTGTCGCAGACAAAAATAGATACCTTGAGTTGGAAACTATGTTTGACTAGTTTTTTGGAGAAAATTATGTTTAAAAAATATCTACTTGTTTTATGTTTTGCTCTCACTAACTTTGCTTATGCAGATTTTACAACGGGTAGAAACGATGCGTTTAATATTCATCATGGGAAAACATCATCTAGTGATGTAGATGTTATTGGTTATGATTGGAACTGGGATTTGCCAGTGTCCCTTAACGGCAATATTACTGGGTTTTTACTATTCGGCATAAACAATTGGAAAGATAATAGTGTGGCAAAAGATTCTTTTGTTGGTCTACATTTAGCTCCAGGCTTAAGATTTTCATTTCCTATGGATAGTGAATATTTGGTGCCATATCTTGATGTTTCTGTTGGTGTCGCATATTTTGGAAGAAAAGACTTTGGTAATTATTATCAGTTAGATAATGACTTTAAAATGGAGTTGAACTTAGTTTTGGGAGCAACTTTTGGCCAGCAAGATGAATACGAAATTGGTTTAGGATATTCCCATTATTTTGCTGATGGTGGGAGTGATATTGAGGTTGGACCAAGTATTTACTTAGGTTATCATTTCTAGAAATACCAGTTGCAAACTATATTTTTCCAGTTATAATGCATGAATAACAACTAGCGGGCCCATAGCTCAGTTGGTTAGAGCAGGGGACTCATAATCCCTTGGTCCGAGGTTCGAGTCCTCGTGGGCCCACCAATATTTTTTTGTTGAATATGGTTATAATTAGAAAATACACTCCTCGCATAGTAAAAACTTTAGTAGTAGCCCTTGGTGTCGCGAATATAGCTAATGCTGAAGAGATAAAGCCTAAAAATATTGTTAAAGAAAGTTCTATAAATTTAACTCAAATACAATCCAATCAATTTCCCGCTATAAAGGTAAGTTTTCCTGGTATTAAAGAAGGAGACATAAGTACTCATTTAGTTGACAACTTCAATCTTACAGGGCATCAAAAGTTAGTTGCGATAGAGTTTTTAAATTTCCTCAAAAAGCACAATGCTTTGGACCTTAGGAAATACTCTTCTCTGAGTTTACCTGAACAGCGCTCTCAGCTTGTTGCTGACTTAGGTTTACTGTTTGATAGGAAGGGAAGTGAGCTTTTCCATGATAATTCTAAAAAACTTGCTTGGTTAAAAAGTCAGCCTGCTGTTTTGGATGATCTGTATGAGAACTTGATTCCCAAATGTTATTTTGATTCTCAGGAAATTACTCCCATACCTCAGGCTAAGCCAGGTGAAAAAGTTGCTATAATAATGTTGGCTGGTCATGTGAGTCGTTATCCAGTTAGATTAAGAATTCTTCAGGATGCTGTGAATAGCTATAGGAAAAAGATGTATGATGTTGAAATTATTGTCATTTCTGGCGCAAGGGCAATGGGTTCTACTGAGCTTGCTACTACTAACCTAGACTCTCCTAATATTAGTAATGAAAATAATTGGTGGGGCAGCAAGGCTTCTGAAATAGCTGAAGCTACTGGGATAAAAATTTCACACGTAAAACATTTATCATCCTTAGATAGATCATTAGGTGGAGAGAGGGCTACTACTGAAGATAACGCTATTTTACTATCTAATTACTTAAAGAAGAATTCAAAGTTAAGAGGGGCAAAGTTAGTTGTTGCGGTAGAGCATCCATTTGGTGATAGAATGATTTATACTAATAATTTTTTCTTGAAGATGAATGGTATCGAAAATGATATTGAGCTTTACCAAGCGCCATTAGTATCCTCTGAATTAATGCCAATGATTGCTGCACGTAGTGATATGTTTACATTTGCAACTCTCAATTCAATGTATAGAATTTTTCAAAATGTTATTATGTTAGAGAAAAACGCTACATTACTCAGCAACTCTTTCAAGCCTTGAGTATACCTAATTCAGGCTTTCCTCTTTTCTTAAGGTGAGAATTTCATTGCCATTTTTCGTAATTACTAGCGTATGCTCCCATTGTGCAGAGAGACTTTTATCTCTAGTTACAACGGTCCAGCCATCCGAAAGCACCTTGTTCTGTTTCTTGCCGGCATTAATCATAGGTTCAATAGTGAATACCATTCCTTCCTCGATAATTTGCCCAGAGCCTGCTTTACCATAATGAAGAATCTGAGGTTCTTCGTGAAGAGTTTTGCCTATTCCGTGTCCACAATACTCTTCGACTACAGAAAAATTATGCTTCTCTGCATGTTGCTGGATAGCTGCACCAATATCACCAAGTGTATTTCCAGGTATAGCCTGCTCGATACCTAGGAATAGGCATTCGCGTGTAACAGTCACTAGTCTTTTAGCTAATATTGTAGGTTCTCCAACATAAAACATTTTTGCAGAGTCTCCGTGATAGCCATCATGCTCTATAGTAATATCCACGTTTAAAATATCGCCATTTTTTAGTTTTTTAGTGCTTGGTATGCCATGGCATATTACATGGTTTATAGATGTGCAAATCGACTTAGGGTAGCCCTTGTAGTTCAAAGATGCTGGTTTTGCGCCGAGGGTTTTGGTAATGTACTCGTGGCAGATATTATCTAGGTGTTCTGTTTCTACGCCAGGCTTCACGTGTGGCGTTAACATTTCAAGGGTTTC
>JAYYZF010000079.1:0-18277 GCA_036340215.1 Pseudomonadota bacterium
ATCAAGATTAAACAAAATTAATTAATATTTATATTCCCTCAAATTAAATAAAAGATGCGCTACAAGTATGTTGTGAAGTAACTTCCATGAAAAAATATGAATAATATACTATAAATACAGAATAAGGCTTAAAAATAATAGAAAAAATAAGCATGATTTTAAATTAATCACGAAATGAAATATGACTTACTTTAACACAAATGATTTTTATAAATTTAAAAAACTAGTGAATAAAAGCTCCAGGAGTAAAAGTATAATTTTAAGAAAGTTAATAAAACTTATCGAAACAACAAATCTAATCTATCATCCCAATATTTCTTTAAAAATTCTTGATGATTTAGAACAAAATAGTGATAACGAAGCATTGATTACTCCTATAAAAAAACTAATAAAACTTAATATAGATATATATCCAGAATTGTTAATAGCTAATATTATTGCAAAAAAAAAGGATTTTGCGACCTTACTAATACGTCACAATATAGCTATAAATTATCGAGATGATAATAAATTTACTGCCCTACATTGGGCCATCGAGTGTGAAATTAATATAGTAGAAGAATTGATTAAGAAGGGTGCTGATGTAAATGCCCAATCTAAGAATGGCACTCCTCCTATTTTTCTTGCAATAAAAAAGAATAATACGGAACTTACCGAGATTTTATTAAAGGAGAAAAAAATAAAGATTAATTTAAGAGACAAAAAAGGCCGCTCCGCTCTTCATATAGCAGTTAAAAGTAATAATTATTCTCTAGTACAACTAGTGCTCAAAAACCATGCAGAAGTCAATAATATAGATTACTTTGGACGTAGCCCCCTATTAGAATCTTGTAATAACGGAAATTGGCAAATAACAAAATTACTTTTGAAGAGAGGAGCACGTTTAGATATAGTATCTACCGAAGGAGAAAGCTGCATTTCTTTGGCTATTTGTTCGCAAAATAATATTACAATAAAGTTAATATTGGAAAAAATATACCATCAAAGAACGTCACCTAGATGGCAAGATATTTTTAAAACATCAAACAGCAATAAAGACCTTATAAACTTTCGAAACCCAATAAGTGGGAAAACAAATTTAGAGCTAGCTCTAAATTTTGGGGATTATGATTCTTTTAAACTATTATTAGAAAAAGGAGCAGATATTAGTAATAAAACATCATGTGGAAGTAGCCTTCTTATTCGATCTTTTGAGCTAAAGCAAAATAAAATTAGTAAAGAAATTATCCAAAATAGTGTTTATTTAAAAGCACAAAACAACAATGGACAATATCTATTACACATTCTAATAGAAAGTAACAACCTGGAAATTTTAGAGGAAATAATCAAATACAAGAACGATATAAATATTAGAGATACAAGAGGGTTCAGTCCTCTATACCTTGCTTGTTATTTAGGACATTATAGATTAGCTAAAATATTGCTTCAAAACGGTGCTCACCCAGGTATAACTGATAAAGAAGGCTACTCTCCTCTTTTCATAGCTTGCAAAAATAACAATATTTGCTTAGTCAGACTCCTTTTAAAGTATAAGGCAAATATTGATATGCAAAACAAATATGGTGAAAGTCCTATCTTTATTGCCTGTGAAAGAAGCTATATTCATATTGTGAAAATATTACTTGAAAATAGCGCCAATATAGAAATTAGTGATTTTCAAGGCAATACTCCTCTTAATCTATGTTGTAGGGACAATAGGTATGAATTAACAAAGCTTATGTTAGAATATGGCGCAAATATTAATTGTGTAGACTGTAATGGCCAAACGCCACTACATAAAGCAATAAAATGGAAAAATACTAAATTAATAGAATTATTACTTAAATACAAACCAATTGTACATTCAAAGAATAATAATGGTCTAACTGCTCTAGATCTTGCCCTCTCCATAAAAAATGATGAAGAAATAAAAAAAATATTAAAATTGCTAATACAAGCAGAAAAATCTGAAAAATTTAACTAGATATTAAAACTTATGCAAAAACTTTAAGCATGGCTAAAAAGCGTAAAATTTTTTGTAAAATTAAGTAAATTAACTTAAATAATTGCTAATTCAGAGAATAAATTTATAAGAAAAAATAGAAGTAACCACTTGTTGGTAGATTTTATAAAAGTAGACAAATAAAGTTAGCACTTTATTTAAAATTTTCCCTGTATTGATAAAAACATTAAGTTTGCCCATCCTAAATATGAGACGAAGGATGCTAAAAATGTTACAGAAACAACGTGGGTTTAGTTTAATAGAAGTCATGATTGTAATAGCAATAATTGCTATTCTTGTAGCTATGGCTTTACCTTCTTATCAAAAATATACGCGTAGAGCCCACTATATGGAAATCATCCAGGCTGCCGCTCCTCTCAAAATTGCAGTAGTTGAGTGTTATGAAATTACAGGAAATATAAATAAATGTGAATCTAATACCCATTCTATTCCCAAATCAAGGTTTAATCTCAGCAACAGTTTAGTAAACAGTATCGAGGTCCTTAAAGGAGGTATTATTCATATTACTCCAAATAATAAATACGGGATATCAGCCAACGATGACTACTTCCTTACCCAGAAGACATCTCAAGACGTAATAACGTGGAAAAGTAATGGTGGGGGCGTAATTGCAGGATATGCTCATTAGAAAATGTCAAAAATACAAGAGTTAAAAAATATTAGCCACGAAAACGTAAGGAGCTTTCTCCATAAAGTAATAACCACAGCGAGCTTTGAAAAAGTTTCCGATATACACTTCATACCTCAGAGTGAGAAAAAAATAAAACTAAAATTTCGTTTAGATAGTGTTATGTGCGATATAACTGTTATCACAAGTAAAATTTACGAACAATTAATATCACATATAAAAGTTTTAGCAAATCTTGATATAACGATTCACTATTCACCTCAGGATGGCTGCTTTACTTTAAAACATAGCGGTAGAGATATATCATGCCGTATTAATATTTGCCCAACTATAAATGGTCCTAGGGCCGTAATAAGAATCATAAACGAGATTAAAGAGCTACCAATTGAAAATTTAGGATTCGATATAGAACAAGCAAGAATAGTAAAAAAGCACTTAAAGAAAAAGCAGGGATTAATCCTAATAGTAGGACCAACTGGATGCGGAAAAACAGTAACCATGTATAACCTTCTCGCTCATCTTAGAAAAAATAATTTAAACATACTGACTGTCTGTGACCCGGTGGAAATTTACTTAGATGGCATAAGTCAGACATCAGTTGAAAATCAAATAAACCTTAATTACCCTACTGTTTTGAAAGCATTTTTACGTCAAGATCCAGATATTATCATGATCGGTGAGATAAGGGATAGAAGCACTCTAAAAATTGCAATGCAAGCAGCTACGACGGGTCATTTTGTTTTATCAAGTATTCATACAGAAAATACAAAAACTTCTCTTGCTCGCTTAAGTAGTCTTGGTGGGGATAAAAATGAGATTAAAGATAATATTTCTTTGATAATTGCTCAACGATTAATAAGGAAAATATGCAATATTTGCTATAGAAAAATGAACTGCTGTCATTGTAGTGATGGTTATAAAGGGGTGGTAGCAATTTATGAGATTCTAGAACTCGAGAAACTAGATTCTTCGCGTAATTGGCAACAACAGTTTTCTCCAAAACCTAAATTGCGTGATATTGCAGATAGGTTAATAGCAAAAAAAATTACAGACATAGAAGAAATTAAACGAGTATTTGGTTAAATATATGAATCGTAGAATTTTTATAATATGCAAAAAAATGGGGTGGGATATTATCTGGTCAGGCTATAGAGAAAAAAGCTTTATTTGTGGCATATGCCTGACAAAAGATTATTCAGCGCTAATAAGTAAACTAGAGCAAGAAAGAGTGACCAGGATATTATTTTTTCCAAATAACAAAATATTTAAGAAAATTAATAAATGTCATATTAGAAACGATGAAATACATATTTTATGCGCCTCTCTTTATAGCTTACTCAACGCAAACAACCCTTTATTACTATCTTTAAAAATTTGTACTCAAAATCAAAAAAATCCAAAATTAAAATCATCACTGTATAGAGTTAGTGAGCAGATATCATTAGGTAAACAATTAAGCAAATTACTGCGGCAAGAAATAAAAGAGTTAGATAATTACTCAATACAGCTAATAAAAGTTGGCGAACAATCAGGATTACTACCACAAGCTTTAAATTCAATAAGCAGATATTACAAAAGGAAAGAGAAACTCAGAAAAAAAGTAAAATCTACTTTAAACTACCCTATTATGATTTTAATTATGGCAGCTATAATAATTATTTTTTTTTTACTTTTCATAATTCCATCTTTTACAAATATCCTTACTGAATTTAATACTGATCTACCAAAATTTACTAGTTTTTTACTTTATGTTTCACAATCATCAAAAAGTAACTCTAGCAACATATTTTACGTTTTAATTTTTATTTTTAGCTATATATATTTATTACCAAAAGGGAGAAAAAATAAATCTAGCTTAGAAAAATTCAGCCAAAGTATTTATAAAAAAATTTTTTTTGATATTTTTATTTTAAAGTTTAGAATTAATCTATCACTATCATTAGGAATGATGTTAAAAAATAATATTGATATAAGAAACTGTTTAGAAACCCTCATCTCAACTGAAAATAATACAGATTTAAAACTTAAATTAACTAAAATAAAAATAGATATAAAAAAAGGAAAATCATTTACATATGCCTGTAATGCAGTAAGTTTATATCCCCAAGACCTAAACTTACAAATTAAAATAGCTGAAGAAACTGGAAACTTAGCAACTGCATTACTTGAAATAGCAGAAAGACTAGAAGCGGAATATCAGCTTAAACTAGAAAACTACTGCGAACTTTTACCGCCAATAGCTTTAATTATATTAGGAATAATAATAGGGTTTATGTTGCTAAGCCTTTATATCCCAATAATATCTTTACCAATAGGTCTATGATAGCTAAGATCTCCATGAAATTTCTTTCAAAATTATGAGAATAAACTTATCATTAGCTGAATAAGGGGATAACCATGATTTTTACTTTAGCAGTAACCGGGGGTATTGGCACAGGGAAAACACTCGTTAGAAACTACTTTTCAGAATTAGGAGTAGTAATTATTGATGCTGATGATATATCGAGAAGTTTAACAACAAATAATAATGACATTATTAAAGCTATTAAGGATTATTTTGGTGAAGAGATATTACTTTCACCAGGTGTAATAAATAGAAAAAAACTAAGAAGTTGTATCTTCCAGAACAAGAAACATAGATTATGGCTTGAACAGTTATTACATCCACTAATTAGAGAAAATATATACAAAATACAGCTCAAAGCACAAGGTTATTACTGCGTTTTAGAAATACCCCTTCTCCATCATAGAAATATATCAGAATATAAAATTGATATGATTTGTGAAGTGAAAGCTTCAAAAGAATTACAGCTAAATAGAATTATGATAAGAGATAACATCTCAGAATATAATGCTAAAAAAATAATCGCCTCACAAGAATTTAAAAATAAAATAACACCTGACTACATTATAGAAAATTTGACAAACTATGATTCTGTGATATCCCAAGTTACAAATATTCACAGGGAAGTACTACAATTAACAAAAAAATAAAAGATTTTAGTAAAACAACTGTAAAGCATGATTTACTTAGAATAATATTAGCAATTATCTGTTTTGTATCAAAAAAAATTATGGTAGGATGAAATCATGACAACTTTAAATGAAAAAATAGAAAGTTCTAAAGTAATAAATGATTACATTACCTTTGAGCACCCACTAAATGAGACAATGAGAATTTGTTTGCTACTTGAACAGCTATTCAATCAGGTAAAGGAAGACATAAACAATATAAGCACTGATTCTCATGCTAAGCACTCAGTAGATACAATTATAAGAATAATTCATGTGCTAGATCGACCCGATTTACGGGGCAAACTCTCAAAAGCACTAGCACAACAAGCTAACTCACTTTCCCAGTTAGAAAATAATCCTCAAGTTAATCAAGATAAGCTAACTAGTATTTTAAGTGAAATAGATTTAACCTATGATGCTTTACATGAAAATAAAAATAAAATTAGTGAACAATTAAAAAGTAATAAAATAATTAAATCTATACTCCAATATTCAGCATCACCAGGTGGTCCCGCAAATTTTAATATCCCGAATTATTTGCTATGGCTTAACAAGAATAATCAACAAAAAAAACAAGACATGCGTTCATGGATTAATAGCTTTGAGGTAATTAAATCAGCTGTAACAATATTACTAAGGCTTACTAGAAATAGTCAAAATCTTGCTCCAAGATATGCAAACAACAGTTTTTTTCAAGTAAATCTAGATTCACAACCAATAACACAGTTAATAAGAGTAAAGATTGGCACAGTTGAAAATGTGTGGCCTGAAATTAGTGTAGGTAGACACAGACTTGCAATTTATTTTAAAAATTATGATGAAAGTGAAGCTAATACTAGTGATATAAAATTTGCACTAGCCTGCTGCTATTAAGAGATAACAATGCTGGAACATAATTGCCCAAAATGTAACAAGGTGACGAGCCTTGCCAAAGACAATTGCTATCGTCCATTTTGTAGCTTAAGATGTATGTCCTACGACTTGGGAGACTGGGCTACTGAAAAATTCAAAATACCAGAACAAGATTCTAATGTTTCATTAAATTCCGAAAGACAATATAATGAACAAGTCAATACAGATAATTAAGGAGGCACTATGGAGAATAATGGGTTATTATCTAGATTAATATATACAATAATTTTTATATTCATCTACTCTATCATAAAACCAATTATCATTATCATTACAATACTACAATTTGTTCATGTATTTGTAAAAAGTGAAAAGCAACCTTATCTTCTTGATATTGGGCATAGCCTGGCACAGTATTCATACGAAATTATATCATTTTTGACTTTTAACTCAGAAGAAATACCTTTTCCGTTTTCATCATGGCCGAATTAAAAATATAAAAATTACAGCATAATCGTAACTAAACTTTCACAAATATATCTTTAGGATACTGTAAGTTTAAACAGTGCGCCTAATTAAATAGTAATCTATAGTTAGAGTATGATCACATAACTAAACAATGTTCTGGGTGTGATATGTACTTAGCGCAAATGGAATACAAATCACCGCTCTCGACCAGGTGGACCATTTCTGTATTTATGTCGTAATAGATCTTATCATTTAGATTATAAAGAAAGACCCAACCCTCATAACCCGCTGCAACATTAGATACTACTACATGATTTTTCAGCTCAGGCTTATACAACAAGTAATCCTCTAGAATTGTCTTACTTACAACACCATAATCTATATCTCTATCTGCTAACTCCTCAAGCAAATTACCAATATACTCAAAGGGCACAGTATGGCCACCAACAAGTGAGATAGCAAATTCAGAGCTATGATGCCCTTTTAGGAAACCAACATCTTGAAAATGCAATTGACGTACGTTATTTATCATACTATGACTTTCAGAATTTAATATTATAATAGTTGAAGTCATAATTGAAGTTACAACAGTTATCATTAAGATCGAAAAGAACATCCACAAGCTCATTAAAATTCTGCCTGCATTTGTTACTGGATCATATAGCAGGTCTCTTAAAAAACAAGCCCAAATCTGGAAAAAAGTGTAACTTAACTTCTCAACTAATGTCATCGACTTAAGTATTTCGTGCTTAGTACCCTCAAAAATGAATAGTAATGCCCAAAAAACCAAACTCATTAAAAAGCTAAAAATAACTGTGTTTCTGAGAAGGTCTGTCCAAATTAAATCAAAAACGGCTCTAAAACTCAGGTGTTTTTTTGGAGAAACTATTATATCTTCATCAATGAAAAATACTGGGCTATGAACTATACCAATATCTTCGTAAATAGGGTCATGCGTAAAAGCACCAATAAGAACAGATAAGTTACCTTTTCTCAAATCACTTACAGCATCCTTATGATTATGATAAGAGATATATTTTACTTTTAGCTTAAGCACTTCGGCAACATGCTCAAATAACTCAACTGAAATACCCTTTCTTTTACCATCAAGCGTATAAGATGCAGGTGAGTCATCATCGATATAACCAACATTTATTTCATTTGTTAAGGGTGCATTCGTCAGAAGGGCATGAGACATACCCGTGTTAGCTGCCGTTATTGGCGATAAAACTTCTGCTGAAAAAGCAGTTGTAGCACAAAATAATAGGGTGAGTGAGAATAATATTCGGGTAAAAAGCTTCATAACAAAATTCCATTTTTAAAAGTATTTACAATCCAAAATAAATATATCATCTACTATAAATGCAGTCAATATATACAAATCTAGGCTATAATTTTTCCATGACAATGCTTATACTTTAAACCAGAACCACATGGACAGGGATCATTTCTTCTAATCTCAGTTTTATCTCCTTGAAGAAAAAAGTCATTATGCGGAGCACTAACCTTCTCTTTAATATGAACTAATTGTAATTTTTTTATAATTTCAAACTTTATATTATCTAACATAGTTGTGAAAATTTCATATGACTCTCTTTTGTATTCCTGCACAGGATTACGCTGAGCATAACCACGAAGATGTATACCTTGTCTTAAATGATCCATTGTTGCTAGATGTTCTTTCCACTGAATATCCATAGTCTGTAGCATTAGCTTGCGCTCAAATTCTTGCATTTCAGTTACGCCAACAAGGGACTCTTTTATTTTATATTCCTTATCAAGTGTCTTAAAAACCTTTTCATCTAAAGTATCCTTATTTACATCATCACCATCTTTTATCCAATCTCTAATATCTAAAGTAACGCCAAAGTCCTCTTTAAATACTGTCTCGATACCGGAAATATCCCACTCCTCTACTAATACTTCGGCTGGCGCATAGGCATCTAGTGTCCTTGCCACAACTGTTTGTCTCAT
Organism: Pseudomonadota bacterium; assembly: GCA_036340215.1. Lineage (GTDB taxonomy): Bacteria > Pseudomonadota > Gammaproteobacteria > Comchoanobacterales > Comchoanobacteraceae > JABJPE01. Next base: position 8,940 of record JAYYZF010000079.1, read on the forward strand.
ATCTGTTATAACCTCAGATATATCTGATATATTCAAAAGTTCATTTCTTTGTGAGAATACAACTTTACGTTGATCATTTGCTATATCATCAAACTCAAGTAGTTGCTTTCTGATATCATAGTTATGACCCTCAACTTTCCTTTGAGCATTTTCAATAGACCGCGTGAGCATAGGTGCAGAAATAGTATCATCATCCTTCATACCTAATTTCTTCATAAATTCCTGTACTTTTTCAGAGGCAAATATTCTCATTAAGTTATCTTCTAAGGATAGATAAAATCTAGTTGTCCCAGGATCACCTTGGCGCCCTGACCTACCACGAAGTTGGTTATCTATTCTTCTAGACTCATGTCTCTCAGTACCTATTATCTTCAAACCACCAAGCTCTTTAACTTCCTGATTCTTTTGCCGCCAAAGCTCAGACAGCCTCTCAGATTCAGCTTTATCATCAATATTGTCTAAATCTAAGTTACCGCCCAAAACTATGTCTGTTCCTCTACCAGCCATATTCGTTGCAATAGTTACAGCTGACTTTATTCCAGCATTAGCTATAATTTGTGCTTCTTGCTCATGATGCTTAGCATTTAAGACTGTATGAGGAATATTTGCCTTAGTTAACATTGTTGAAATTAATTCGGAATTTTCAATAGAGGTAGTCCCAACTAAAACAGGCTGACCACTTTTATATGATGATATTATATCTTCTATAATAGCATCGTATTTTTTATCCTTACGCAAGTAAACAATATCAGCTAAATCTTCTCTTATTACTTTTTTATTAGCTGGTATAGCAACCACTGATAAGCCATAAACATCTTCAAACTCGTGTGCCTCTGTTTCAGCAGTACCAGTCATACCTGAAATCTTAGTATATTGTCTAAAGAAATTTTGAAATGTAATTGAGGCTAATGTTTGACTTTCATTCTGTATTTCAAGCTGCTCTTTTGATTCAAGTGCCTGATGAATACCATCTCCCCACCTTCTTCCAGGAATAGCACGTCCAGAGTGCTCATCAATTATTACAACTTCTCCATCCTTTAAGACGTAATCTACATCTTTGTGCAATAAGAAGTTAGCCTTTAAAGCAGCCATTAAATAATGAATAAGGCTAAGATTCTCTACGTCATATAAACCGCTATTAGGTGCTAATAGACCAAGCTTAAGTAATGATTTTTCTGCATTAATGTGGCCTGTCTCAGTCAAAAAAGCTTGTTTATTCTTTTCATCAAGTTTGAAATCACCACCATCGTTCTCCACAACCTCTGGAGTCAACGATAATACAACCTGATGCATAGCACTATAGATATTTACGTCATGAGTTACCGAACCTGAAATAACAACAGGGGTTCTTGCATTATCTATTAGTACCGAGTCTACCTCATCAACAATTACGAAATTTAGTCGACCTTGTACTTTATCAGCAGCGGAAACAACCATATTATCTCTAAGATAATCAAATACTATCTCTGTATTTGTAATATATACGACATCAGCAGCATATGCTTCTTGTCGTGATTTTTGAGTCGTAGTAGATGAAATATGAGCTGTAGATAAGCCTAAAAACTCATAAACTGGCCGCATCCATTCTGAATCACGCTGTGCTAGATAATCATTAACCGTGACAATATGTGAGCCATGCCCAGACAAGGCGTTTAAATATGCTGGCATTGTTGCAACAAGAGTTTTACCTTCACCAGTTCCCATTTGTGAAATATGACCATTGTGCAATGCCACAGCTCCATAAATTTGCACATCATAATGACGCAGACCTATAGTCCTTAAACTTGCCTCTCTGACTAAAGCAAAGGCGTATGGTAGTATGCTATCTAGGCTTTCTCCATTTTCTATACGCTGCTTTATATCTTGTGTCTTTGTTGGAAACTCATCATCTTTAAGAGAGTTAACTTCATCAGCATGTGAATTAACTGCAGCAACTACTTTAGAAATTTTTTTCAGATACCGATCGTTTGGGGAACCAAGTAAACCCCGAAGAACATATTTTAACATAAATTATTACCACTAACTTAACTAATTAATAAAAAATTATTAAAAAACTCAAGTGAATATTATAAAAACATAACAAAAAGTTAGCAATACTCTTCTACATTTAAAATTATTTTTTTATTAACAATTATCATAAAAAGTGTTAATTTAACTTATGCAAAAGTTATCTTCATTCCTACACAAACCGGCATTCTCAGCAATAAGTAAGTCAGCCAAAGAAAAAGCAACTATTTTTGTCGCTATTCATGATTCACTCACACAAAATCTACCGAAGAAGTTTGCAAACTGCTTTAATATAGTAAATTGTGAGAATGGTACTTTAACACTTGGCGTAAACTCACTCTGGTTGCTCTGGATTAAGGGACATGAACAAGATCTTTTAAAAATTCTTAACAAAAAGCATGGCATAAAAAAAATTAAGTGGCGCAATGATAGCCAGAATATATCCTCACCTGTAGTACCAAGGAACGATGTCAGGATCTCAGATAAAAGTTCTGACCTACTATACAGCATGTCTAAAGATATAAAACATGATAAATTAAGGGATGCTCTACAGCGCCTTGCGAGAAAGGAAATAAGCTCTCAAACCGAATAAATTCTTCCATGGTTAAGTAGCTCTAAATCTGAATTATTATTTATCTCCACATAATCCCAAGCTGATGTGTGCTCCATTAACTTTCTGAGTGCTAGATTATTAACCTTATGACCAGGCTTATGGGCCGTAACTTCTGCAATAATCTGTGAACCAGCTAAATACAAGTCTCCCATGAGATCGAGCAATTTATGCCTGACAGGCTCATTATCAAAACGTAGACCATTTTCATTTAAGACTTTAAAGTTATCAAATACAATAGCGTTGTGCATTCCTCCACCACGAGCTAAGTTATTTTTCTTTAATTCTTCATACTGTGACATAAAGCCAAACGTTCTGGCTCTACTTATTTCTTTCTGGTAGGCTGACAGAGATAAGTTAAATGATAAACTCTGATTAACATCAGAAAAGCAGTTATGAGGATGGCTAAAGTCTGTTGAAATATTGTACTTTATATTCTCAGAGGGTGAGAAAGAGCATTTCTCACCATTATCTCCAATAAAGGTAATATCTTTTTTTACAAAAATAAGTTTTTTTAATTCATTTTGCTCAATAATACCAGCTGACTGCAAGACAAATATAAATGGGGAGGCACTGCCATCCATAATTGGAAGCTCAGGTCCATCAATTTCAACTACCAGATTATCCAAGCCTAATGCAAACAATGCAGACATTAAATGCTCTATAGTAGAAACCCTAACTTCATCAACTATAAGGCAAGTAGCTAGTTTAGTTTCTTTTACATTAAAAAAGTCCGCTTTTATTTCAACTGCAGGATTTAAATCAACTCTTCTGAATACAATGCCAGTATTTTCCTTGGCGGGTAAAATTTTCATTGAAATTGGAGCGCCGGAATGAAGGCCAACTCCAAGACAGCTTACCTCATTACATATAGTCTTCTGATTTAGCATTGCACAAAAATCCTTTTCAAAGCTAGTCAATTGTTTCTGTTTCTTGACGCCGCAAGAAAGCAGGAACATTTAGTAAATCCTCTTCCTTATCAGCTACTTGAGCTTGACTTTCAGCAGTCTCAACTTTATTTCTTACTGCTGGAGGACTTTGATATTGGTCATAGTTTACTGAATTTTGTTCTCCATTACTAGGTGTAGTTTCAATATTGTTGTGAGGCGACGCTCTGAGGCTCTTATCAACTTTTGCGCTAGAGGAACTAGCCACAAATTTAGAGCGTGATTTATCGACTTCATTACTACTACTTAAACCAGTAACCACCACTGTTACACGAAGAGAGTCACCCATTGCCGTATCTATAACAGTTCCAACAACAACGGTAGCCTCCTCGGAAGTAAATGATTTTATAGTATCACCAACTATTTCGAACTCACCGATAGCCATATCAATACCACCAGTAACATTAACGAGAACACCCTTCGCGCCACTCAGATTAACATCCTCAAGAAGCGGGCTTGATATAGCCGCTTCTGCGGCCTCTCTAGCACGGTTCTCACCACTTGACTCTCCAGAACCCATCATTGCCATGCCCTTCTCTGACATTACTGTCCTCACGTCAGCGAAATCAACGTTTATTAAACCTGGCTTGGTAATTAAATCAGCAATTCCCTTCACTGCTCCCTTGAGAACACCATTTGCTTCTTTGAAGGCACTTATAAGGGAAGCACTTTTACCTAGTACAGTTAACAACTTATCATTAGGTATAGTTATCAAAGAATCTACATGCTTTGACAGTTCTGCCATACCCTGGTTTGCCAACTTCATTCTTTGCGGACCCTCGAAGGCAAAAGGCCTAGTCACAACGGCAACGGTGAGTATATTTAACTCACGTGCAATCTCGGCAAAAACTGGAGCTGCACCCGTACCGGTACCCCCACCCATACCAGCTGCTATGAATAACATATCTGCGCCTTGCAGTAATTCACAGATTTTATCCCGGTTTTCTTCAGCAGAGCCTCTACCAACTTCTGGGTTAGCGCCTGCACCAAGACCACGAGTGAGCTGCTCCCCAAGCTGTAAAGATGTTCCTACATTTGAGTTACTGAGTGCTTGAGCATCGGTGTTAGCACGAATATATTCAACCTCATCAACTTCCTTAGCAACATCATCTACAACATTACCACCTGCTCCACCTACACCAACGACTTTAATTACCGCTTTTGCAGTAAAATCTTGCTCTGAAAACTCAAACATATACTAACTCCTAAGCTCATATGACAAAATTAAGATTTTGCCTAAAAGTTGACCTGAAACCAATTCTTCATTTTACCCCAAACACCTTTGTTTGAGTTCTTACTACCCGACAATAAATCTTGCTCACTACTATCATTTGCCAAGCCACTTTGCAATAAACCGACTGCGGTTGCAAAAATGGGGTTATCTATCACTTCTGTTTTACCCATTATGCGAGAGGGGTTTGCAACTCTCACCGGCATATCAAATATTTTTTCAGCAAGTTGCTGTCCACCTTCTACGCTTGATGCCCCGCCTGTCATTACTATGCCCGAGCGAACAAGATGAAAATAGCCACTACGCTTTAACTCAGTTGCTACTAAGGTAAATAATTCAGAGTAACGTGCTTCAACAACTTCGTTTAGAACATTTGCTTGAACGTCTCTAGAGCTATTTCCAGATGAGCTAGGCACAGCTATAAGTTCGTCTCTAGAACTTGATGTTACAAGACATGAACTAGACAATTTAATTTTTTCAGCGCATTGTGTGGGCGTTCTGAGAACGACTGCTATATCATTAGTAACCTGATCCCCAGCAATAGGGATCACAGCAGAATGACGAATAGCCCCATCAATAAAGACAGCTATATCAGTAGTTCCACCGCCAATATCTATCAAACAGACACCAAGATCTTTTTCATCGTCATCAAGAACCGCATAGCTTGAAGCAAGTTGCTCTAGGATAACGTCATTAACTTCAAAGCCACAACGTTGGACACATTTCACAACATTTTGAATCGCGCTAACTGCACCGGTTACTATATGAACTTTGGCTTCCAATCTGACACCGGACATCCCTATAGGATCGTTTATTCCGGCTTGGTTATCAATAAAGTATTCCTGCGGTATGACATGTAACATCCTTTGATCAGCAGGTATCGCAACTGCCTTTGCGGCATCTAAAACTCTCTCAATATCGGATTTGGCTATTTCCTGCTGCCTTATTGCAACAATACCATGAGAATTAAATCCCCGGATATGGCTCCCGGACACACCTGTGTAAACTTCGTTAATTTCACAGCCAGCCATTTCCTCAGCTTGCATTACTGATTCAGTTATTGCTTGCATAGTTGTTTCAATATTTACAACTATACCTCTTTTCAAGCCGCGGGATGGACAAACACCATATCCTATTATATTAATAGCGTTTCCTTCTTGGGGAAGCTCAGCGATAAGGGTAACGACTTTAGTCGTACCTATATCTATTGCCGCTACTAGATTTTTACGTATTTTCTTTGCCATTTAACTAATCGATTTGTGAAGACTGTAAGTTTAAAACACAGTCTATTACCATAGAGGAATTAATGCAATAGGAAAAAGTATAATATGGGGCTCAGAAATAAGACTCTAAGAATAAAAAAAACAGCTAGCATAGAATCAAATTTATATTTAACAATAGAGTATGTATAATATTGATGCACAACCCAATCTTGCACCTAATTAAGCAAAAAACAATATCTTTTTTACGTTAAAGCCAACTTTCAAAGACGATTTCAGCCTAAGACACAGCAGCACCACTTGAGTATCTCATATCAAATGATTTTGGGACAATACCATTTCTTTGCTTCACAACAGCTGGATAGTAATAACTAAATCTTGCAAAAAGTGAGTTAAAGTCCCCCCTACCTAGACGAACCGTCAACCCTCCAACAAAGCCTATATCCCAACCAAAACCTACTTTGTATCTGAAAAAAGAAACATTCTGTGGCAAGGATTCCACTTTTTTCAAGCCTTCTCTCAAGACTAGGAAAGCTTGAAAAGCATAGTTTAGGTCATTTTCTTCGACCTCCATGGTTGGCAAATTGTCATAAGCTGCAACATCAGGCGGAGAAAATATTGCTCCCTTCAAACTGAGAAGTTTAGCTTTACCAAAACGTGCTACAGGAATCTTTTCAACTAAATGAATATGTACTTTATCAGGGAAAACTCGTGAAATTTTTACATCTTCTACCCATTCTAATGAAGACAGCTCATTTTTCAAACCCACTATGTCAAGATGAATCCAACCCTGATCTAAGTAGCTATTTACTATTCCGCCAACCTCGGCTTCACTGATATTTTCCCCTACTTTGTCGATATCAACTGCACCAATATCCCATTGCATTTGATTTGCATAATTATAACCAAGTATCAGCACCAGCATAGCCAGGGCTAATTTTAATATATTTCTTATCAGCATAGACTAAGCTCTTTTTAAAAAACTAAAACTAGACGTGTAATTAAGACTCACACAAAGGCCAAGGCAAGTAAAATATTCCATTACACACTCATGTACTATATACTATCAATTTTTAAATTTCGTACAAGTAATTATGAATATATAGGATAAGGAACGACTATGAGTAATCTCACATCAACATTAAACGACCGTCAGTTGGAAGCGGTTACTACAGGAAATGAGAATAGCTTAGTGATAGCTGGAGCAGGAAGCGGTAAAACCAAAGTCTTGATCCATAGAATTGCCTATATACTTGAAAATTTCCCGGTATCAACTTTTAATATTCTTGCTGTAACATTCACCAACAAAGCTGCCAACGAAATGAAAGAAAGAGTAGAAGGAATGCTTAATACAGCAATTGGAGGAATGTGGATAGGTACTTTTCATGGCTTATGTCACCGGATGTTACGACAGCATTTCAATGAAGCAAATCTCCCCGAAGATTTTCAGATAATAGATCAAGATGATCAAAACAAAATAATAAAAAAAATTCATATCGTGATGGGCCTTGATGAGACAAAGTGGCCCCCTAAAAAATCAGTTTCTTATATAAACTCAAAAAAAGAAAATGGCCTTGAGAGCAAAGACATAATCGTAGAAAATAACCCAACAGAAAGTGTTCTTCTTAGCGTTTATAAAAACTATGAATCACAATGTAGAATCAGTGGGTTAATTGACTTCTCTGACCTACTGCTAAAAACTTACAAGATGCTTATGGCACATGATTTTTTAAGACATAGTTATAGAGATAGATTCAAATTTATCTTAGTAGACGAGTTCCAAGATATAAACAATATACAGTATTTATGGTTGAAATGTATTGCTGGTATTGTTGACAGTAATAAAGAAACGAATGCTGTTATGGTTGTAGGTGATGATGATCAGTCTATATACAGTTGGCGTGGGGCTGAAATAGCACATATACTAAGCTTTTCGAAAGAGTTTCCGGCAGTTAAAACGATTAGGCTTGAGCAAAATTATCGCTCAACAGGTAATATTCTTGAAGCCGCAAATGCCGTAATTGCAAAAAATGATGGGAGACTTGGAAAGTCACTATGGACTTCTGGTGAGCGTGGCGCCCCCATATACCTATACCATAGCAGCAACGATATTGACGAAGCAACTTTCATAGCAAACCAGATTCTTGCGTGGCAACAGAATGGTAGATCAACCAAAGAAGTAGCGGTACTTTATCGCTCAAACGCCCAATCTAGAATAATAGAGGAAATTTTTAATAGAAATCAGATTGCATATCGTATTTACGGAGGCCTTAGATTTTTTGATAGAGCCGAAATTAAAGACGCATTAAGCTATATGCGCATTGTTGCAAACCAAGATGATAATGCAGCATTTGATAGAGTCATAAATCAACCAGCACGAGGGATTGGCAAACAGACGTTACAGAATATTCGCGACCATGCTAATAGCCAAGGAATATCCCTCTATAAAGCCGCACAACAAATGACAAGTAATAGTAGTCTCTCAGCAAGAGCGTGTAGCGCCGTTATTGGGTTTCTTGATTTGATAACTTCAATTAGAAACGAGATAGAAGACAAATCGCTTGGAGAAGCCGCTAGTATAATCATAGAAAGAAGTAAGCTTCCCGAGTTCTACTTACAAGATAAGAAAGAACAAGGTCAGACAAAACTAGAAAACTTGGAAGAACTTGTAAACGCAGCCCAGATATACAAAAATCCAGATATAGGGGAGCAGAATGACAACCCAAGTTTATCTGAATTTCTCGCACACAGCATCCTAGCAACTGACACGCGAGAAAGCAATAAAAATAATCCTAACGCTGTTGACTTGATGACTCTGCACTCAGCAAAAGGCTTGGAATATAGCCTGGTATTCCTCGCGGGCCTTGAAGAAGGTTTATTTCCTCATAAAATGTCAATCTTAGATGGAAATAGACTGGAGGAAGAAAGGAGACTTTGCTACGTTGGGATAACTAGAGCAAGAGAAAAACTCTGTATAACCCATGCTGCAACAAGAAGATTACATGGCAGTGAAAGCTATCAAACTGCGTCACGTTTTCTCTATGAAATACCACCAGCCCTAATACAAGAGATAAAGGCAAAAGGATATAACGAGCAACAGAGAAGATCAGAAAACACATGGTCGAAAAGTAAATATGAATCTCATGATGATAGAAATTACTCTAAACCAAAAAGAGTTACTGACAATGGAAATGATAGTAATTGTTACCGCTTAGGACAAAGGGTAAGCCATGCTAAGTTTGGGAGTGGAGTCGTTCTTAATTACGAAGGAGATAAGAATAATGGTAGAGTACAAATCAAGTTTAAAAATCACGGTTCAAAAT
>JAYYZF010000080.1:0-18687 GCA_036340215.1 Pseudomonadota bacterium
CTACGTGATGTAGAGCAGCAGCTTAAGGATATAATATCTACTAAGCTACCTGATAGATTTAAAAAATATCGAGTAGAAAGATGACCAACACCTTAGGGCGCCATTACCCTTGGAATTCTGATTCGTGGGAGTTACTACAACGATATTATACTCAAGCTAGGGTTCCAACTAGCTTGTTATTAAGTGGTCCTACTGGTATTGGTAAAAAGGACTTAGCAAAATTTTTTGCATCTCTCTTACTTTGCCACAAACCCCACAATAATATTGCCTGTGGTTCCTGTGCTAGTTGTAATTTGATGGCTACAGGTGGTCATATTGACTATAACTATGTGGAAGTAGAAGAAGGATCTAATATTTTAAAAATAGAACAAATAAGGGAGTTAAGATCTTTGTTATTTCAAGCTCCTGCTGATTCAAATTACAAAGTTGCAGTTATTAATGATGCTGACTGTATGCAAGAAAGCGCAGCAAATTCACTATTAAAAACTTTAGAAGAGCCAATGGGGAAGACAATCTTAATTTTACTTTCAAGTAAACCATGGCAATTACCCTTAACAATAAGAAGTAGGTGTAGCCATATTAAACTATCACCTGCTTCCCTTGCTCAGGCAGAAGCTTGGCTTGAATTAAATCAAGCAGCTAGTAGTATTTCTGATTTAAAACTCAGATATAATTTCGCTTCAGGTGGCCCGTTAGAAATAAGTTCTAGTTCTACAGATAATTACTTCGTAAGAGTTTGCAATAGAATTAAACATAGTATTCTGTCGAATAATTGTCAAATCACAGATTTTATAACTTCATTGAGTGAATTAGATCTCATTGATGTAGTTAGGGCCTCTCTAATAATTCTTCAGGATATAATAAAAATTAGAACAGTTACAAGTTGTTCAGATTGTGTATATATTCAAGAAAATGAGCTAGATATAATACTAGAAAAAAATTATAATCTTTTTTCATTATATGAAATTTATGATTATCATATACAGTTGCTGCGTGAAATAGATTCTGGCACTGTCTGGCAAAAAAACTCATTTATCTTATCACTTCACCAAAAGTGGCAGGAATTACTGTAGAGGTTAGAAATGTTAATTGATTCGCATTGTCATCTTGACTACATAGTTGAAAGAAATCCTAGCGATAATATCACTGATATTATTAAGAGGGCCCAACAGAATGACGTTTCGCATATGCTAACTGTATGTATAGATCTACAGCAGTTTCAAAAGTTAGTAAAGATAGCTTCAAATCAAACGAATGTAGATATTACCGTTGGAGTTCATCCAACTGATGTAAAGGAGGATGTTGTCACTCCAGAAAAGCTGGTTGAACTTGGAACAGAAAATAATGTGCTAGCTTTTGGTGAAACAGGCCTAGACTATTTCAGATCAACGAGAGATGAAATAGTTACTCAAAAAGAAAGTTTTATATCTCACATTGAGGCTGCTGTTGAAACAAAAAAACCTTTAGTAATTCATGCTCGTGATTCCTTTGATGATATTTATAAAATTCTGAATAATTATAGGTCATATGACTTACGTGGAGTTATGCATTGTTTCACAGGCACACTTGATGAAGCAAAGCAAGCATTAGATTTAGGCTTTATGATATCGTTTTCTGGGATAATAACTTTTAAAAATGCTAAAGAATTACAAATGGTTGCGTCTGAAATACCATTGGAATATATATTGATATAAACAGATAGTCCATATTTAGCCCCTGTTCCCTTTAGAGGTAAGTGCAACGAGCCAGCATTTGTTAAATATGTTGCTGAGAAACTTGCAATGTTAAAAGATATAAGTTTTGATGAAGTCGCTAGTGCTACAACAAATAATTTTAAAAATTTATTCAAGCTATAATTATAATTGTATGACAAATTTTATTACTTCTTTTTATAATTCTTATAATGAAATATTACTACTTTGCACATCTAGTATTGGTATAACCTTATATCTGAGATGTAATAGACCAAAAAGAATTACTTTTAGTTATAGAAATATACTTGATAGTTATACACTTATTTCGGCAAGTCAGCGTTCTTTTCTTGAGTCTATGGTGATCTTAGCAAGTAGGTTTCATCAAGATAAACCAAGTTTTGTTTATCATACAGAAACTCTTAGACAAGCTAGAGTTATGTTTATTAATGCTTTAAAAAAATATTATGCTTTAGAGAAAATTTCTAGTTTTGTTATTAATAATTACGCTTGGCTACAAAATGAATCAGCACTTATCTGCATAAAAGATATTATTTTAAAAATTATTTCTGATAAAAATAAGAATATACAAAAAATTTTTTCCCATGATAAAGGTTCCAAAGTTAGCCTTATTTTTAATGTTGAGCCACTACATTCTTCAGAATCAATCCAAGCTTGTTACCATGAGTCATGCCAAGGTGAGCTTAAAACTCCTGATTATATAAAAAAGAAAAAGAAAGTTAAATTTATTTGGGATGATCATTGGCAATTAGAGTTAAAAAAGTCTCATACTTTAATGGGTTTAGCATTTGATGAAGATTTAATAAATATTTTTTATCCTGATGTTATTGGTATTAGAGATTTGCGAGAAAATAGTTTATTCCAGACTTTTAACAGAACAGCGATGGATCTTAAACAATTTATCCTGATAAACAGCCCTCAACAAGAAAATTTTCTTTTGGAGACAGATATTTCTATAAGCTTTGCATTGGAAACAGCAATAAATTATACATTAAATTTTAGTAAATATAAGCACAGGGTGCATTGTTATTATGATATAAAGCTAGATGATGACCAAAAAAATTTAGAAAATATAGTATATCTCTTTAATCAGGCATTATTATTGACAAGCTCTGGGTATAATGATGCTAGGCCAGGTTTTTCATTTAAGTTTTAAATATTATTAACAGTATTTACTTTATGCAGTTAAGTCAGAAGTTCATCTTGCTTTTCTAGTTCAACTTGTTCTATTTGATTAAACCTTGCTGTAATTTTTTTTGATGATTGATGTATTTGGGTAACATCTTCTTCAGCTTGACGGATGTGTCTAGCTAAATTGTCCATACGTTTTTGGAATCTAGAGAAGTCAATGCTTAGCAGCCCCAAGTGTTTCTGAATAATGTGTATTTGTTTCTTAGTTTCAACATCTTTTATTGCGGCAAGCGATGTTGTTAATATTGCCATCATAGTTGTTGGTGACGCAAGCCAAACTTTGTTTTTATAGGCATATTCAACTAAATCATAAAAGTTTGCATGTATTTCTGCGAAAACAGCTTCAGCTGGTAGAAATAAGATACTTCCATCTGCTGTTTCTCCTGGAATTATATATTTGCTTGCAATGTCATCAATATGTTTTTTTACAGAAAGTTTGAATTGTGAACGCATATTGTTATCGTTATGTCCTTGATTTAACATTGCTTTATAATTCTCTAGTGGGAATTTTGCATCAATTGCTATTGATCCAGTTGGTGCAGGTAGAAGTAATAGACAATCAACGCGTTTCCCATTAGATAATGTTGCTTGGAGTTTAAAGTTATTTTCTGGGATAAGGTTTTTTATCAAAGAAATAAGTTGAACCTCTCCAAATGCACCTCTAGATCTTTTATCGTTTAAAATATCTTGTAGGCTTACAACATCTCCTGATAGCTTTATAATTTCTTTCTGAGCCTCATCAATAATAGTTAATCTCTTTATAACATTTTGAAATATTTGGGTGGTTTGCTCAAATCCTTCATTAAGTCTTTTATCAACTTGACCGCTTATGGCTACTAATCGTTGTTCGGTAGTTTTAGTCAATCCTTGTAATTGTTTTTCTATAAAGTTTGAGTTCTGTTGTAATGTTACTTGTAATTGTTGCCTTATTTCATCCATACCTATTTTTATTGTTTTTTGTAAAGTGTTAATAGTTGTGTGGAATTGCTCATTATTCTTTGCATTTTGAGTTATTTGAGTTTGGTGATGGCGCTCTAGCAGTTCATTTACATGGGAGTAAACTGTTTCAATTTTTGTGTTTTTCAAATCATGCTTGGCCTCTAGCTCTGATACCTTCTTAATAACATTGCAAAATAGAAAGTAGTTTAAAACACCAAATGCTAAGATTGGCAGAAAACTAAGTAAAAAGTTATCCATAATATTTCCTTTTGTAATTGGTTATGTGTTTTTAAAAGTAAGGCTGAACCTAAAGTTTAATTATCTATAAAAAACATAGCAATGATTATTTCTTAATTTAGTTAACTCGAGTTTTTCTCGTTTTTCTTAATATAATTTAGTAGATACGGAGTAATATTAGACTTTTAAGTATTTTCTTGCAAAATTTTTCTTTGTTGCACAACATAAATTTGCTAATATTGTTGCGAGATTGTTTTTAGGTTAAAGTTATGCAGAAATATATATTTATTACCGGTGGTGTAGTGTCATCTCTTGGCAAGGGGATAGGTTCTGCTTCAATCGGAGCTCTACTTGAGTCTGCCGGCTTTAAAGTTGGATTTCTAAAGTTAGATCCATACATTAATATTGATCCTGGGACTATGAGTCCTCTTCAACACGGGGAAGTGTACGTTACCGACGACGGTGCTGAAACTGATCTTGATCTTGGCCATTACGAAAGATTTGTATCTACTTCTATGCGAAGTTATAACAATAGGACTACAGGACAAGTATATGCTGAGGTTATGCGTAAAGAGCGCAAGGGTGATTATTTAGGAGCCACTGTTCAGGTCATACCTCATATAACTAATCAAATTAAAGACTTTATAAAAGATGCCGCTCATGAAGTAGACATTTGTTTGGTTGAGGTTGGTGGAACAGCTGGAGATATAGAATCTCTTCCTTTCCTCGAGGCTATTCGTCAAATGAGAATGGATATTGGTAAAGATGATACTTTGTTTATCCACCTAACATTACTACCGTATGTTGCTTGTGCTGGAGAATTTAAGACTAAGCCAACACAACACTCAGTAAAAGAACTACGTTCTATAGGTATTCAACCTGATATTTTAATGTGTCGTTCTGAACAGGAAATGTTAGAAAAGGATAGGCAGAAGCTTTCCCTATATTCTAATATCAAACCTGAGGCAGTTATTTCTCTTGTTGATGTTGATAATATTTATAAAATACCACTTTGGCTTGAGTCTCAAGGTGTGAGCTCCTTACTTCAGAAATATTTACAGCTACAGGAATGTCAGCCAAACTTAACTAAGTGGCAGCAGATAATCAAACTACAAGATTCCCATGTAAATGAAGTCACGATTGCTATGGTTGGCAAGTACACCAATCTAACTGATTCTTATAAGTCCTTGAATGAGGCCTTAATTCACGGAGGTATTTATACCAGCTCTAAGGTAAATATTAAATATATCAATGCTGAAGAACTTGAACAATCAGGTACTGATACTCTTTCTGATGTTGATGCGATTCTAGTTCCAGGTGGATTTGGTGATAGAGGTATCGAAGGTAAATTAGCTGCAATTCGGTATGCTCGTGAAAACAATGTCCCTTTCTTAGGAATATGTTTAGGGATGCAGCTTGCTGTTATTGAAATAGCTAGAAACTGTAATGGATATAGTGATGCTAATAGTACTGAATTTGATAAAACTACGAATATCCCAATAGTTTCTTTGATCACGGAGTGGGAGGCTAATGATGGTAAAATAGAGATAAGAGATACTAGTTCTGATCTCGGTGGTACTATGCGACTTGGTTCTCAGCAAACTGTTCTAACAGAGGGTAGTTTAGTTGCAGAGATATATAATTCTGATGGTGTATTTGAGAGGCATAGACACCGTTATGAGGTAAATGAGCTATATCTCGAACCACTCAAAAAAAATGGTCTTGTTGTATCAGGTCGCTCAAAAGATAATAACCTAGTTGAAATAATCGAATTAAATAACCACCCTTGGTTTATTGGGTGTCAATTTCACCCTGAATTTACTTCAAGCCCGAGAATTGCTAACCCACTATTTATTTCTTTTATCAAAGCTGCAGTTACATATAAAGATAAAAGTTCTTAATGAAAATTTTTTTGGAGAAGTAAATATGTTTGATTTTTTTAAGGATAATAAGCTTGCTATAATTGCGGGCCCATGCGTTATTGAGAATAAGAATATTACTTTCCAAATAGCAACAGAACTAAAAGATATTGCTGCTGATCTTGACATAAACTTTATTTTTAAGGCTTCATTTGATAAGGCAAATAGAAGCTCTATTGAGAGCTACAGAGGCCCTGGTATTGAAAGTGGTTTAGATATTTTAGCTGAGGTTAAACAAGATCTTAAGGTGCCAGTTCTAACAGATGTACATGATGTACAGTCAATTCAAAAAATCGCTACAGTGGTAGATATTTTGCAGATACCGGCATTTCTTTGTAGGCAAACTGATTTAGTTGTTACTGCTGCTAAGTCTATGTGTACTGTGAAGATAAAAAAAGGCCAATTCATGGCACCATGGGATATGCAAAATGTTTTAGGGAAAGCATATTCTACGGGCAATAAAAAAATTATTCTTACAGAGAGAGGTTCTTGTTTTGGCTATAATAATCTTATAGTTGATATGAGGTCGCTTGCTAAAATGCGCGAGTTTGGAGCCCCTGTTGTGTTTGATATGACTCATTCTGTGCAGTTACCTGGGGGTGCTGGGAAATCATCCTCTGGGCAGAGAGAGTATATAGCCCCCTTAGCGAGGGCAGCTATAGCCTGCGGCGTTGATGGATTGTTTTTTGAAACTCACCCTGATCCAAGTAAGGCTTTAAGTGATGGGCCTAATTCAATTTTTCTTAAAGATGTGAGAAAGCTTCTTTCTGATTTTAAGGTTTTACATGAGTGTATTTCAAATTTAGGTTAAATAATTGAATCTAGCGGAGGTGTAGCTGTGGTAGGAATAGCAAAAATATCAGCATTTCAAATTCTTGATTCAAGAGGTAATCCTACTATCTGTTGTAAGTGTTACTTAGATAATGGTGTTGTGGCTGATTATTCCGTGCCATCTGGTGCTTCTACTGGTGTTTTGGAAGCGCATGAGCTGCGCGATCACAATATGAGGTTTTTCTTAGGTAAAGGTGTCTCAAAAGCTATTGCAATAATAAATGATGTTATTGCCCCAAAAATTATTGGACTAGATCCTACTATTCAGGAAAATCTAGACGCAACGTTGTTAGAGTTAGATGGTAGTCAGAATATTGCAAATTTAGGTGCTAATTCAGTGTTGGCTGTTTCAATGGCCGTTGCGAAGGCTGCCGCTAAATCTTGTGGACAAGAACTTTACCAATATATTGGTGATAGCAGCGTTTTTTCATTGCCAGTCCCATTTATGAACATTCTAAATGGTGGCCAGCATGCAAGTAATAATGTTGACATACAAGAGTTTATGATAGCTCCTGTTGGCTTTGAGACATTTTCTGAGGCTCTACGTGCTGGTACTGAAATTTACCATAACCTAGCAAAAATATTAAGACAGCATAATATGTCAACTGCTGTTGGAGACGAGGGCGGTTTTGCACCAAACCTAAATTCTATTGATGATGCTTTCGAACTGATGATAGAGGCTATTAAAATTTCAAATTATAAGCTTGGTAAAGAGATATTTTTTGCTATAGATGTTGCTGCTTCCGAGTTTTATGATGGTGAAAATTACCGACTTGATGATGGTAAAAATGTTTTTACTCCTAACGAATGGAGCGGTCAGCTTGTGAAGTTAGTAGATACTTATCCAATTATTTCAATAGAAGATGGAATGGCTGAAAATGATTTTTTTGGTTGGGGTGAGCTGACAAGGTCCTTAGATAGTAGGGTTCAGTTAGTTGGAGATGACCTTTTTGTGACTCAAGCTAAAGTTCTACAACAGGGTATTGATGATAATTTGGCAAATGCAATTTTGATAAAGCCAAATCAGGTTGGAACTTTAACTGGAACCTTAATGACAATTGGATTGGCAAAAAAATATAATTATAACTTTATGATATCTCATCGTTCGGGAGAAACTACTGATACATCAATTGCAGACTTAGCTGTAGCCACTGGCGCAGGACAGATTAAGACTGGAGCCCCTTGTCGCGGTGAAAGATTAGCAAAATATAATAGGATACTAGAGCTTGAACATGACATGGCTATGACGGCCAGTTACTCTGGCTTAAGTACTTTAAAAAAATATTTAAAAAATGATGTTTCAGTATGAACCATGAATTTACCTTTAACAAGTTCCTAATAACTATCCTAGTTTTCTCATTTTTATTTTTAAACTACAAAATTTGGTTCTCTGAGAATAGCTTTAATAGATATAGTAGATTGAAAACTCAGTTTACCGAGCAAAAATCTATCAATGAAGCTCTTGAAAATAGAAATAAAGATATTCAAGAGGAGATATTTGCTTTAGCTGATGATTCTACTTTACTTGAATATGCAGCTCGCTCTGATTTAGGTATGGTCGATCCAGGCGAGATATATTATCAATTTTCGAGAAAATAAATAACGTAACAGTTAACTGTAAATGCCCATATTTGCTTTTAATATTGGTATTTATTTGGATAGTGTTTGGTTGTTTTGATTAACTGCTAACAGAAGGCCAAATTCATTGTCGTCTATATAGTTAAGTTGGTTCTTCTTCATACGCCTATTGGCATCAAAAGTATTAGTGCTGGCCCCATCTTTTACAATTAATTGTGATTTAACGTCTATGTTTTTGTTAATTTTAAGACTAATGTATCCTTTTACTGTTTCTCTACCGTTGCCAAAGAAGTCATCAAATCCCAATGTGCTACTATCAATATAAACTTGCTGAGTTGGGTTGTCGCTAATGGTATTTAACGGAATTGCGAGGTGGATTAGAACTTTTGTATCAGGGTTTATCTCAAGCTTATTCTTAATATCAGTCAAACCTTTTTGATTATTTTGAAGTGCTTCTATTACTTCAGAGCCTTGCCAATTATTATATTCTTCTATTAATTTAGGATATCTTTTTGTAATTATGCTGGTTAGAGTCTCATCAGTGGCTGGACAACCATTTGATATGGTTTTTTGGTTTAAGTAGTTAGTTACTTTATCGCTAAGATAAACTCTATCTTTACTAGAATATGAATAAATATGGGGTAAGTTACTAGGTATATCCGTAGTAGAAAACTTATTGTGACTTGGATTGTGGTCTGGGTTGTCTTGTTGGAAAAGTATAAGTTCAAGAGAGAATTTGTCTTCGCTTTCACATGTTGCAGCAGAGGCAAAGCACATATATAAGCATAAGATAAAGAAAGTATTAGATAATTTCATTTTTTTCTCCATATCCCAAACAAAACACTTCTTAATTATAGCTCCTTGGTATAATATTGACTAGTCAAATCTTGGAAAAATTACATTGGAAGCTAAATGATATTTGAGTTCCCTGAAATATTAGCTTGCCCCACACCTGAAAGCTGGTTAGGCAAAGTTAACCCCAATATTGAAACTTTACTTATTGACCATGCCTTATGTGAAAAAAAGGCAGCTCTATCAGCTATAAGTATGCTCTATAGCTATGCAAAGTACGACAAAATTATTGAACATATGCCAAAGTTAGCAAGGGAAGAATTGAAACATTTTGAGATGGTCACAAATATTATTAGAAAAAGGGGATTCGTTTATAAGCCTATTACTCCAAGTAATTATGCAAAATCACTGCATAAGCATGTGGCAAAAGAACCAAATGAGCGCTTTTTAGACATGCTTGTGTTAGCTGCATTTATTGAGGCTCGTTCTTACGAAAGATTCTCTGTGATAATACCTTATTTAGATGGTGAATTAGCTCAGTTTTACGAGCGTTTATGCTATTCTGAAAGAAGACATTACTTATTATACATAGATATTGCCAGGGAATATTTTTCAGATAAAGTTGACGAAAAAGTTTCATATTTTTCTCTACATGAGGCACAATTAATAACAGCTAAAGATAATTTGTTTAGGATGCATAGCGGCGTGCCTCACGCTTGATTTTTATTCACAGGGAGTGATCATGAAGAAACTTTTAGTGCCATTTTTGCTTTTAGTTTTGCTTTCTGCATGTAAAACCGATGGCGAAAATCTTCAAGGGTTTGTCGATGCTGATCCAGTATTTCTTAATACACCAGTATCTGGTAGGTTAGTTGAGTTACCTGTTGCCGCTGGGACTAAGATTGCAGCTGAGCAAAAAGTATTTAAACTAAGTGACGAGGCTTTAGATAGACATATAGATGCTCTAAGTGCTGATCTTGCAATGAATAAAGCTCTGTTAGTTGATGCCCAGAGTGGTCAGCGCCAAAGTGTTATTGAGGTTATTAAAACACAAGTATCTCAAGCTCAAGCATCATTTGATCTCGCAACAAAAAATTATAGACGAGCTACTGAGCTCAAGGAAAAGGGCGCTATTGATCAGGAAAGTTTTGATACCTATTACAAAGAAAAAATTCGTTCTGAGGCAGTATTAAATGAAGCAAAGGCTAATTTGAAAGATGCAAAGTTAGGAGCAAGATCTGAGATAGTCAAGGCTAAGATTAGTGCTGTTGAGATTAGTAAGAAAAACTTAGAAAAAGCGAAGGTACAATTGTCTCAGATGGTAGTCAAGGCGCCAGTTTCTGGGTACATACTTGATACTTATTACAGTAATGGGGAATGGGTTCCTGCTTTTAAACCTGTTGCAAGCCTGATTGTCCCAGAGAAATATTCTGTGAAGTTTTATCTACCGCTTAAACTGTTAGCAACTGCTAATGTTGGAACTAAGTTTAAGTTTTATGTGCCCGGGGTTAATAAATATTTTACAGCTAGTATTAGAACTATCAGTCAAGAAGCAACTTATACCCCCCCAATGGTGTTTGCTGATAATAACACTTCTAAGTTTGTTTACTTGGTAAAAGCAAACATTGAAGCCACAGACCTTAGTCTTTTTAAGTTGGGCCAGCCAGTTTCTGTAATATGGTCTAGTTAATACCGGAATACTTAAATGCAGAATATTATTGAAGTTACAGGTTTAACAAAGAAGTTTGGTAGTATATACGCCGTAGACAATATAAGTTTAACTGTAGAGAAATCAGATGTATATGGGTTCTTAGGCCCAAATGGGAGTGGTAAAACGACGACTATACGAATGCTTTGCGGTTTACTAACACCAGATTCTGGAACTGGACAATGTTTAGGGTATGATATTCTTAAAGAATCAACTTCGATAAAAAAGCATGTTGGATATATGCCACAATATTTCAGTTTATACAGAGATCTTTCTGTCCTTGAAAACTTAGAGTTTGTTGCTCGTCTCTACAATGTTCCTGATTATTCGAATAAAGTTGAGATAATAATGAAAGAGTTTGGTTTATATGGGCGAAGGCAACAGCTTGCCGCTAATTTATCTGGAGGTTGGAAACAAAAATTGACTTTAGCTGCATGTTTAGTGCATAAGCCTAAGTTATTATTATTAGATGAGCCCACAGCTGGTATAGATCCAAGATCAAGAAGAGACTTTTGGGATATTATATATGACTTGAGTAAAGAGGGTCTTACTACTTTAGTAACTACTCATTATATGGATGAGGCTCAAAGGTGTAACAAACTTGCTTATATATCCTATAGTAAATTACTAGTGCAAGGTACAGAAAAGCATATAATGGACTCTCTAGATTTAAAAACTATATTAGTAACCGGTAAAGTTACTGACTTTGTTGCAGAGATTAAAGGTACTCCTGGAGTGGATGTGGTGCCATTTGGTCGCTGCATACATGTTAATAGTACTGATGAAGCAAGGTTGACAAATTTAATTAAACCATACCTGAATAATAAAGAAATGAAGTTTACAAAAATTAAGTCATCTATAGAGGATGCATTCATATATATGGTTGGGGAATCTAATGTTTAATTTACTCAATAAGTTTGAAGTTTCAAATTTTAGATTATCAGCAATAATGATAAAAGAGTTCAGTCAGATGATTAGAGATCCTGCTACGGCTGGGCTAATGGTTATTACTCCCCTTATTCAACTATTCATATTCGGTTATGCTATAAACATGACTCCAACAAACCTACCTACTGCCGTATTAGATCATGATGAAACTCCATATTCCCGTGATTTTATAACTGCTGCTAATGCTACTGGATATTTCAATATTCTGCCAAAAATTTTTACAGATGCTGAGGCAAATGATCTGCTGGTAAAGGGTGATATTCAGTTTATAATGAATATCCCAAATGACTTTAGTAGAAAATTAATTAGAAATGAACATCCAGAGATATTAATTGAGTCTGATGCAACAGATCCAGTAGCGTCTAACAGTGCTATAAGTGCTTTAAGTTATTTGGCAGACAATGTATATAATAAATTATCTCTAGGTGCTAGTAGCTTAACTCAAAAGAAAGCAAGTGCAATTTTAAATGTACATCCTCATTATAATCCAATTAGCTCAACAAGGTGGAACATTATACCGGGCCTTGTAGGAGTTATTTTAACTATGACCTTAGTTATGGTTACTTCTATGGCAATAGCAAAAGAGTATGAAAGTGGTACCCAGGAGTTTATCTTAGCAACTCCAGCAACGCCGATAGAGATTATCCTGGGAAAAATGACTCCTTATTTACTTGTTGGTTATGTACAAATACTTATTATTATATCTGTTGGTAATTTGATTATGGGAGTTCCTTTAGTTGGTAGTTTATTACTGTTACTACTTGCAAGTTTACCATATATAATTTCTAATTTATCTGTAGGATTTTTAATTTCAACAATAGCTAGAACTCAGATTCAAGCGTCAGTTTGCGCAGTTTTTTTCTTTTTGCCATCTCTATTATTATCAGGATTTTTCTTTCCATTCAGAGGTATGCCAATGTGGGCACAGTTTATTGGTAACTTACTCCCATTGTCACATTATTTAGTTATTGTAAGAGGTGTAATGCTAAAAGGGGCAACTTTTTTACAAATATTGCCCGCTATATCAGCTGTAAGTATTTTTGGTATTATTGCACTATTTATTGCTATAATAAGATATCGAGGAACATTAGACTAATTCATAGTTCCGGTAAAAATAATATTAAATAGTACTTTATGTTTATAAATGTTGAAGATAAGAGACAAGTTCACTCAGAAGATATAAATAAATATATTCTTATTACTTTTGGTGATAGATTAGAATTTATACATGTAGACGATGATATAATATTTGCAAATATTGGCTTTACTTACTCTGGCATATCAGGTGAATATACCTCTCTTAAACTAGCAGAGATTGAATCATTAAGCTTACAAAAGAAATTATTTTGTTGTGAAACAATTTCTCAATACAGAGATGTTTTTAATAAATTCAATTCTACTTTAGGCCCTAAATTAGAATATTGCCATTTTTCTTTAGCAAAAATTTTAGAGATAACATTTACCAAAAATATTAGTTTGGTATACCCTGATATGATTAATTTTTTAAGTAGATATACTTCTCATCTAAACAAGACTTTTCCATCAGGTTCTTCATATTTACACTTGGCAATAGAATCAAATAATATTGAACTTGTACAAGCTTTGTTAGAAGCAGGAGTTGATATTAATATAAAGAATGCTGATCAACAATCTCCTCTGCACGTTGCTTGCAACAGGGGGCTCACTGAAATAAAAGACCTACTACTAGCTAATAATGCGGATATAACATTATTAGATTTAGATAATTGGTACCCTTTACATTATGCAATTTTTAATGGAGAGAAAGATATAATTAAATTAATTCACCCTAGTTTTTTCATAGGTGATACCGATTATTCAATTCCAAGTATTTTACATTTAGCAGCATCTCACGCTTCTAAAAAGTCACTTGAAACGTTATTGAATAACGGAGCAGATACATCAAGATTAAATTTTATAGGGGAAACTCCCCTTATGACTAGTGTAGGTAATGATAATAGCGAAATATTTTCCTCGTTGTTAAAATTTTCAAATGATTTAAACATTGTAAATTCTGATGGTTTAGCAATTTTACATATTGTGCTATGTAATTGTGATATGTCTAAGTTTTACGCTATTCTAAAGACAGAGAGGGCAAACGTTAATTTGAAGCTCGCGAATGGCTACACAGTAATGCATTTAGCATGTATTCTAAATAACTTAGAAGCTGTTGTTTTGTTAGACACATATTTTTGTGATTTAAATGTATCATCAGATGTTGGTTTATCTCCTTACGAGTGCGCTTATCTTGTGGGAGCTAGTGATATTTTGGTTTATCTTTCCGATCCAGATTTATGCTGTGATACTGAGTTGAATGAAGAAAAATTAGAAAAATTTAAGCCTATTTTTAATAATAGTTCTCTCAATATAATAAGTATTTTACTTGCCGTGAATAATGGCCATACAAAGAGTAAACCTATGGAAGAGTCTCCGGCTAAATTGTTACAAAATTTTAGTACTTTTTCGCCAACAAATGTAAAAGATTGCGTTGATGAACTAATGACTGTCAATAATAATATTTCGCAACTCTGTTAATAGCTTTTGTAATATTTTAGATTCATATTTTAAAATACTACCAAATCCCCAAACGGTCTCGGGCCAGGCAATGTCATCCTTTGATCGTATAATTATGTGATAATGGAGTTGAGATACTTTATTACCTATGCACGCTGTGTTGAATTTAGTATCATTGCCATATTTTTTCTCTAAAGCTAGCATTGTAGATCGTATCTCACTTTGAAACTGAAAAAACTGATCTTGCTTAAGGTCTAAAAGACAATGGCAATCTGCAAGTTTTGGCACTAAAATAAGCCAGGGAAATCTTTTATCGTCTCTTAGTAATAATGTGGATAAAGGAAAATCTAGAATTAGTTTAGTTTCCTTAGCTATTTGATCATCGAGCTGAAATAATTTTGTACTCATTTTTACTCATAATTCATTAAAGTCGTAATTTAAACTATCTTTTACTCAATGGCCAGTAGGGCCATATTCTTGTTAAGACATTAGTTTTTTGTATAGTATGGTGCCAGAAAGCAGCGAGGGTGTGAATGCTAATTAAAAAAATTAGGATATAAGCAATTTTTCCGTGATAATCATGTGCAAGCTTGAACAATGACCAATTTCTCTTTAGCTTAAGATCTATAGTGTAAATACCGAATAAATTTAGTGGCCTTCCTGCAAAGAAAGTCATAGACAGTCCTGATATTGGCATTGCAAATAAGATTACGTAAAAAATTCTGTGAACGGTTCTGCCAATAATTTTTTGGTATCTAGGTATAATTTCCTCAAGCTCTGGCAGTTTATTGAATATTCTCCATATTAATCTTATTAGAGCTAATAATAAGATCATGCTGCCAAATGATTTGTGTAGCATATAAACAGTGCGGCGCAATTCGTAATCTTTGAGATCATGCATTATAAAGCCAGCGAAGATCATGCTTATAACCAAAAAAGCTGTTAGCCAATGAAATAGAATAGCAACACTTCCGTAGCTTTTTTTTGAATTCCTTAACATAGGCACATCCTCTATTTTCACCATTAAGATACTATAATATGATAATTTTTGCAATTTTTTTATTATTTGTGGGTGCTTATGTTTAGGTTTTGATGCTTATTTTTGCGATATAATATATTTATCTAGTTTTAATGTTAGATCATTTTTGCTTAGCATAATTCCAGGAGAAAAAACCGGAGAACTTTGGGTAGTAAATTGCAAGCACTATATTTCTTTTTTCATGTGAAAATAACTCTGCATAGTCCTCTAGTTGTTTTAGGTGAGCTTTTTTTTGAATCTTGTAAAATTCTGAGAGTTCTATATTCGGTTTATTTGTCGTTTTATAATCTATTATCCATCGCTCACCAGTTTTACAAATGAATGTCCTATCAATTCTATATCTCATTATTTTATTATCTTTGATAGTGGCAATGTCATACTCATTTTTAGCATGAGAATGATTTTTTGATAGTATCCAGAGTAAAGTTTTATCTTGTAGACATGAAATCATAATTTTTTCTAAGTATTCATGATTTTCTTTTAAAGATTTAAGATTATGATTTTTTTCTATGAGTAAAACTTTAATCAAAGAATTAACTTCGCCAACAATTTTAGAGCATAATTGTGTCTTAAGATTTGCTATCTTTTCCAAACAAGCGTGAATTATTTCACCAAAAATCTGCTCATCAGTCGACCCGCTCATATCTTTATCAGCATTAGTTTTAGTAATATCTTGGTAGACACTACTTGATTTTTTCATATATTCTAGTTTTAGTATATTCCGAGTTGCTATTGTTCTTTCTTGTAGTTTAGAAGTCTTTGTAGCTACTATGTTTACCTTAGTAAGTTCAGATTTAGATATAATTTTCCAAGTTTTTTGAAGGAAGCTATTATTGTTTTTTACCTTAATATTGTTATCAGATAAATTTGCAAAACCGACTAAGTCTAAACTACACTTAGCCCTAGTAGCAGCAACGTATAGTAGTCTTTTGTTTTCATTGTCTGTTTGCAAAGTATCAATGTACTTTAGATAGTTGTGAATATCTGAAACATACTCTCTATGTTTGGGGATGGCTCCTAAGATAAGATTGTTTTTGGGATTGTTTGCAAGATGCCAATTTAGCAACTTGGCTTTATTTACAATTGTCGCTTCGCTAAATGATGGTATTATTACATGCTGGAATTCTAATCCTTTTGACTTATGTATAGTCATTATGCTGACACAAGCTTCAGAACCATTTGAACTCGTAACATATGAATTATCAAGTATATCTTGCCATTTGTTCCATGAATTAGGTAGTTTCCCGTTATCTAGTAATTTAACAAAAAGATTTTCAATAGATAATAGAGTAGTTTTGTTATCAATGGTTTTGGGGCCTCCTAATCTTTTCCAAGCTTCCTCTAGTGCTAGAGTAGCGTTTTCATTATTTGGTTTTGAGAGTATATAGTTAATTATTTTTGTAAAACAATTTATTCGCTCTGCACAATCATTTTCAAGCTTTAGATCGGGGTGACTCAATCTTTCAAGAATGCTTAATTCTTTTTCAAATTGTGCTATTTTATGAATTGACTTAAGTGAAATTCCACACATAGGAGAGTAGAGTAGAGACAGCCAACTACATGTATCATTCATATCTTGCAGTGCTAAAGATAGGCTACATAAATCTAGACAAGCAGCTACTCTAGAAAGTGGCTCTATTTCTTCTGCGTTTATTTGAATATTATTTTTGTTTAGTAAAGAAATTAAACCTTTAACATGACCTCTAGAGCGAGCAAGTATAGCAATATCGGTGATATTGTTTTTTTGTAGCTCCTTAACGCGCTCTATTATAAAGGTGTGCTGGTACTTTTTATCTTGTTCATTAATAAGAAAACATTCAATCTTGTTAGCTGGTTTTTTCTTATGAGAGGTTGCGGCATTGAATGGAACATTGCCAGTGTACGGTAATTTACTTTCGCAAAAAAGATTTGAAAAAACATAATTAGTCCAGTTTACTATTGTTTCTTCACTTCTAAAGTTAGTTTTAAGCTTTAGGTAATTGAGTTTTATGTTTTGTATTTTGTTATTTATGAGATTTGTGAAGATTGATACATCTGCCTGTCTAAATTTGTATATAGACTGCATTGGGTCTCCAACTAGAAAAATGGTTTTTTTATCTGCTTCTTCCCAGCTAATGATTAATTTTTCAATTAATTTTAACTGACTTAAAGATGTATCTTGGAACTCGTCAACTAGAATATGCCTTAATTTTTGGCTTATGTTAAGACATTCATCAGTTGGTGACTCAATGCTACCTAGAATATTATTACACTGAATAGATTTTGCAATAAAATCACATTTTTGCTGTTCTTGGAAAACGATATTCAAGTAAGCAACTGCTATTGGTAGAAGCGACATTATTGGATTAAGAACCTCAAGCTGCTCAATACTGTATTTGGGAGAGGGTAGCTCTCTTATATAACGTAAGCATGCAATGAAATCATCTTCATTCGCTATTTCCTCAAGAAATGTTTTGGCTTCTATCTTGAGCTGCTTAAGTTGCTTTTGTTCTTCTTTATCTTTTGTTGATGATGGAGCACTAACTCCCATCTTACTATTTAATGTTTTTCTAGTTTCATTCTGTTTATTGAGTATAAGTGTAGCTATTTGCCGCCAAGTGTCTAGCTGGTATGTATTATTACAGGTTATATTTACATGCTCTAAATTTTGTTGCTTAAGATATAAATTTAAAAATTTATTTATCTTTGCAGCCATATTTTGCGGAATAGTGTTGTTAGCATGGGTAAGAAAGCTATTAATACGCTCATTCAAGTTATTTTCAAGAATTGTTACAGATTCTGATTTGCTATTATTGCTTATAACATATGGTAGCCAAATATCTCGTGATGCTAGTAATTCAACTAATAATTCATGTAGCCTTGTATAATTATTGTTTAAGTATGAAAGTACAATACCCGTTTGGTTGCTCCAAGGTTTATCTGCGTACTCTGATAACATTTGCT
Organism: Pseudomonadota bacterium; assembly: GCA_036340215.1. Taxonomy (GTDB): domain Bacteria; phylum Pseudomonadota; class Gammaproteobacteria; order Comchoanobacterales; family Comchoanobacteraceae; genus JABJPE01. The sequence goes on from JAYYZF010000080.1 coordinate 18,370, forward strand.
GTATTGCTTCTTCATACAACTCACCAGGGTCGGTTGCAATATTCTGAGAGTTAAGCCTTGTTTCGAGTTCATGACTACTATTAATTATTTTTTGGCACAAAGCATCTATAGTAATTATAGCTAGTTTTTCAGGTTGTTTGAGAATGTTTAAATTTTTTTCTTTATCAATATTCAATAATTTTAATGCAAGCGATTCTTGTAATGATAAGTCTTTTTTCTCATGATTAGCAGCTGTTGATTTTAGAAGATTAATAACCCTATCACGCATTTCAAGTGCTGCTTTATTTGTGAAAGTTATAGCTAAAACTTCATCTATGT
>JAYYZF010000081.1:0-9069 GCA_036340215.1 Pseudomonadota bacterium
TATGTGGTTGCAAGATGATGGTGTCCTTGATAGTCATCTGGTGAGATATCAACATACTTTAGGAGCATGCTTTTTGCTTTTGTAAGATTATTCTGAAACTGTAGGTTTTGAGCATAAAAAAGTATAAACTTGCTCGATTGGAAATCTAATTTCTTTGCCTTATTTAATAACTCAGAAGCTTTTTTATATTGAGCTGATTCGTGAAGGCACTGAATTAACATAATGTAGGCTTCTTCATAATCCTCTTTTTGCTTAATAGCTAAGTATAAGAATTCTTCCGAAATCTTATAATCTTGGCGCTGCAGATAAATTATGCCTAAGTTATAGTAAGCTGCTGGATTTATGGAATTAATTATTATTGATTTTTTGTAGAGATCAATAGCGGCTGTTATATCATGCTGATATTTTTTTATATTTGCGTAGCTATTGTAAAAGGATGAAGAGTCTGGGTTTAGCTGTATAGCTTTTAGAACATATTCCTCGGCCTTTGATAATAACCCTCTCTGACCATATGAGATAGCCATTAGATGTAAAATATTAGGGTTATTTGGATCTGCGGCTAAAAGCTCATGATATAATCTTTCTGCTTCAGCATGTTTGTTATTTTGGTGCGCATCTAAAGCTTGCGCAATATCAACCATATCTAGGCTTTTTTCTCAGATAATAAGCTAGCTAATTCTGTCACAGCAAGCACGTAGAGATCACTTTTATTATATTTTTTTATAACATCAAAATTACCAAGTCCAAGCCAGGTGCTTGGAGTATTTGTATCTTGATCAACCTGAATCAATCTAACTTTCTGTTGTGGTGAAATCTTTGTTTCTGCAGTAATACCTTTTGAATCAAGGTCTTTGACGCTGTAAATTTTATTATATTCTATCCTGCTACCATTTCTTTTAGCAAGATTAGCTTTGATTGCTGGTTGTTCGTCTTTAATCCAACCAAAATGACGTAAATAATTTCCAATACTTGTCATAGCATCGTATTTGTCATCAAATAAATTAGGATTATGCTGAGTACTTGTTGTTCTGGCGAAATGTCTATAACTACTTGGCATGAACTGTGGTATACCAAGGGCTCCAGCATAAGAGCCTTTAATTGATGTAGGATCTAACTTTAATTCACGACATAAAAGTAAGAATTGTGCTAACTCATAGCGAAAAAAGTTTGCTCTTTTAGGATAGAAGAAGGATAAAGTATACAGGCTATCTAAGGTGCTAAATTGAGTTTTATTTTTACCATAGTTAGACTCAACGCCAATAATGGCTACTATTATTTCAGGAGAAACCCCGTATTGTTTAGCTACTTTGTCTAGGTATGAGTTATGTTTTATTAAAAACTCTTTACCCTCGGAAATTCTTTGTGGAGTTAGGAAGAGCTTGCGATAATCACTATAACTTTTCTCTTCATATGGAGCATTCATAGTTTTAATAATTGTTTCGTTATAGTGTGCCTGCTTAAGAACTTTTTCGACTTCTCCAGCTTTGAACTTAAATTTATCTACTAGCTCTGTTTTAAATTTACTAATCTCATTCTGAGTAGCTGGTGTTGGCCCAGCATTAACACTAATCCATGAGCAGCAGAATATCACTGGCGCAAGCAACTTTAAAAACTTCATAACATTTTCCCCTAATGAGTATAATACAATTTTACAGATAAAATTCTAAAATACAATTTTATTTTGCTAGCTAGTGATTAATTTTTTGTGAGAATTAATTGACATTAATATTCCTAGAGACATCATAGTTGTCACTAAAAAGCTACCACCATAGCTTATTAGTGGCAGAGGCACTCCAACTACAGGTAAAATTCCTGTGGTCATACCAATATTAATAAAGGCGTAGCAGAAAAAATTTGTGCTTATACTTGCAGCAGTTAGGCGAGAAAAAGTATTCTGTGCATGTATAGCAATGTAATAACCTCGGATAGTAATTGAGAGCAATAACAAAATTACCAAACATGCGCCAAACAGACCAAATTCCTCACAAATATGCGCAAATATAAAGTCAGTTGTATTTTCTGGCAAATATTTAAGATGTGATTGGGTTCCTGCAAGGAACCCTTTTCCAAATATACCTCCTGATCCTATCGCTATTTTTGATTGAATTATATGGTAGCCTGAAGTAAGTGGCACACTCTCAGGATTAATAAATGTAAGGATACGTTGTTTTTGGTAATTATGTAAGAAATGCCAACATATAGGTAAGCTGAGAATTAAACTACTTAAGCCAATTCCTATTATTTTCCACTCGAGACCAGCGAGGAATATAACACAACAACCACTTATAGCAAGTAAAGTGGCAGTACCCAAATCAGGTTGTTTTAATGTAATGCACACAGGAATTATTACTATAAGCAAAGATATTACTAAATAGCGGCTATTAATAGGTAGGTTTGTATCTTGTAAAATTTTAGCAATGAATAATGGTAGTGCGATCTTCATTACTTCTGATGGTTCAAAATTTATTATACCTAGGTTAATCCAACGCTGAGCACCTTTACCTATATGTCCTGTAAAAAATACTACCACCAGTAAGCTTAAACCTATAAAATATAGATATGGTGAACTATCAGCAATCTTCTTAGGTTGTACTCTTGAGATGCTGAGCATCAATATTAAGCCAATACAAAATCTAGCAAATTGCTTCAGTGGTACTACGTAGGTATCACCAGACGAGCTATACAATATGGTTAAGCCAAACATTACAGTTAAGCATGTTAAGGAAAGTATCCAATAATCAAAATTAAAGCTATTAAAGTATTTTATTAATATTTTTCTTAATTTCATGCTTTTAACTCATAGTATTTATCAAAAATAATTCTCGCTATCTTTGGTGCTATTTCAGTATTTTCTGCAATGACAGCTACTGCAATTTCTGCATCCTCAATAGGCGAGAAGCCAATAAAGAGAGAATGGTTCCTTATCCTTTTTGGCACTTTATCGCTATCGTTATATTGCTTTTCATTTCTATAAAGTTGTGCCGTTCCAGTTTTACCTGCAATAGTATAATTATGCTCATAGCCAAATCTAAAGCCAGTTCCACCATGTTCACTAACAACACTAGACATAGCTTCGGTAACTATATTCCAATTTTTATCAGTCATCTTAACAGACGCAATCTTTATTGGTTCTGTGACTGATCTTTCAGCATCAGACGATATATCTTTGACTAAGTGAGGCACATAGCCATTACCATGATTTGCAAGTATTGCGGTTGCTTGTGCAAGTTGTATTGGAGTTGTTAGCATAAACCCTTGGCCAATACCTGATAAAATAGTATCACCGACAAACCAGCTTGAACCTTTACTATCTTTTTTCCAAATAGGATTTGCTACCAAGCCATTTGATTCCCCAATTAGATCAACGCCAGTTTTATGCCCGAAGCCAAATTCTTGCAAAATATCTGAAATGTTATCAATACCCATTTTTACCGATAATTCATAAAAATATGTATCACATGAAATTTTAATAGCCTTAGAAAGATTTACCTTACCATGACCATCAAGCTTCCAATCTCTATAGACATGAGTTGTGCCAGGATACACGTAAGAGCCTTTATCTTCAATCGTATCATCTTTATTAATTAATTCTCTTTCCAGTGCTCCTAATGCTAAAAATGGTTTAATGGTTGATGCTAAAGGAAATTGACCTTGTAGAGCTCTATTAAACATTGGTTTCGTATAACTATCCGATAATTCTTTAATTTCTTTCTGGCTAATACCTTTTACGAATAAATTAGCATCATAGCTAGGATTATTAACTAATGCTAATATTTCTCCATTACTAGGATTGATAACAACGGCAGAGCCAAGTTCGGTGCCAAATGCCTTCTGCGCAGCTTTTTGTAGCTCGATATCAATTGTTAGTGTGATATTTGATCCTGGCTGAGGCTTCTCTATCGCTATTTCGTCAATGTATTTGCCACTGGCATTTACTTCAAGCTTCCTATAACCATGAGTCCCTCTTAATATGTTTTCATATGCTTTTTCTATTCCGATAATACCAAGAAAAGGATTAATTTGATAAGCTAATCTCTCTTCATCATTAAGATTATTTGTATTAATGCGAGCAACATAACCAAGTATTCCCGAGGCATATTTTTTCTCAGGGTAATTCCTTATCAAATAACTTTGAATTTCAGCTTCTGGGTATTTATATTTATCGATATAAAACTTTGCAATATCTTTCTCTGAAAGTTTCATTTTTAAAGGAATAGGTTTTTTATATTTTTTTGAGGGTAAGGATTTCAGAAACTCATTCGTAGTTTGTTTACTAAGATTAACACTTTTCCCAAGCTTTTCGAGAGTTTCATCTAAGTTATTGCTTTTACTTGGCGTTATTTCTAATCTATGTGCGGGTATATTTTCTGCTAATATTTTTCCATTTCTATCAAGTATTAAACCCCGTTTTGCTATTATTGGCTCTAATTTAAACTGATTATTTTCCGACTTCTTCGCGTAGCTATCATATTCTTCAACTTGTAAATAGAATAATCTAACAATTAATCCAAGGCTAGCTATTATTATTAAGGCAAGTAAAAATAAGACGCGCCTAATGAGCATTTCCTTTTCATAATAGTGGTTTTTTATTACTTTTCTCATATACTAATTTAACGCTAATAAATGACTCTATAATTACTAATTTATCCAAAAAAATCAATTATATTTAGCTTCAATTTTAAACTCTGTGGTATGGATGTCCAGCTGCTATACATTGCGCTCTAAATATTTGCTCAAGTAACACTAGTTTGGCAAGATCGTGCGTGTAAGTTAAGCAACTTAATGATAAGCGATAGTCTACATTATTTAAGATTTCATTACTTAAGCCGTCGGAGGGTCCTATTATAAAAGTGATATTTTTATGATTATCAAGCTTATCTATAAGGAACGATGAAAATTCTAAACTGTTTAGGCTCTTAGAGTTTTCATCAAGCGCTATTATAAAATTATTTGTTTTAATTTTCTCTTGAATTATGGCAGTTTCTTTATTCTCTCTCTGCCTTTTATCCAGTTTTGTGGATACAGCGTTCAAATGGATAGGATTTACTAGATACTTGTTTTTTAGTAATTTTAAATAGTAGTCGTAGCCACCCTGAAGCCATGTAGGTGGTTTGTTGCCAATTGTAATTAAGGTTATACTGAACACTAGTTTTGCCACAGTTCCTCAATATTATAAAAATCTCGAGTTTCCTGCTTCATAATATTTACAATCACATCCCCAAGGTCTACTAAGACCCATTCACCATATTCTGTTCCCTCAGCATGTGGGGGTTTTTTATTGGGTTGTTTTGCTGAAAGCACTATCTTCTTAGCGATACCAACGATATGGGGTGCGCTAGTACCGGTGCATACTACAATAGTATCTGCGATATCTGATAGCTCTTTAATATTGATTGTTACGATATTTTGAGCTTTATGCTGCTCTAATATATTTATTATTTTCTCTAACTTCATATACATTACCTTTCAAAATGCCTATTATGCATGTTTTTGAGGAAATATCTACATTATTTTTTCCAGAATAGGCTTGTATTCTAGTTATTTGAATAAAAACTCTGCTGCAACAAAGAAGTGATCACTGCCGTATTCGGAGGCTGGTCTATAATCTAAGACATTTGCATCTATCACATCACCAGAGAGGTTTTTTACTAATATCCAATCTATTTTAGAATCACGATTAAAGTTATCACGAAAGGAGTGGAAAGTAGGGTTTTTATAATTTTCTTCATGAATAAATTTATAAGTATCTTTAAAACCGTAGTCAAAAATTTTAATCATTGTGGAGCTATTATAAGTATTATTCATATCACCTGTAAAAATTATATTTTCTAAAATATTATGGTTTTTAATAAAATTTAATATTATGTCTACTTGTAATATGCTTAGCTTAGAACAGTCGTAGCTCAGATGAGTGTTTATAATGTTTAAAAAACAATTATTAGATAAATTTTTTAATTTCACGTAATTAGCATATCTAGGAATTCTTCTTTTAATATTCTCGTTACCAATACTATTAGGTAAATTCAAAATTAAAGATTCCTCTTCTTCAAATAAATTTTTCTTATACAAAATTGCATTCATGGGATGAGAATTATGTTGTAAGTTATTATCTAATATTTGATACAAGGATAGCTTAGTTTTTAAATCTTGATATTGATATTTACTAAGTTCTTGTAAGCAAATTATATCTGGGTTGATACTTAATAAATTTTTTATACACTTACCTTTTCTTTTTGCCCAAGGGTGATTTTTGGGAGAAAGGAAATCTGCTAGTACGTTGGCAGATAATATTTTAACCCTTTTCATGGCACCCTATGATAAGGAATTTTAAATGCAGAATTATCAGACTTATTAGTTGGACCGATTTGCACTTGATGCTCAAAATTTGTGTTGGTATTATCGGCCTCTAGCCTTCTTGTTACCGGGCGGATTCTTTCAGGTGTTGGTCTTAGGCAATTAGAATGATTATATAAATTGGCTGCGCTTATAATGTGTTTTGGTGATGATCCTGGCCTAGCTTTAGGAGAATTTTCTTCAATCAAACTATAATCAGATAGTTGTTTTATTGGAGAGACTGCTCTAATTATTTGTTCACATAATATATACAATCCAACTATTACTATATGAGTTAATCTTGAATCAAATAAAACTATACCTGTTACTCCAATGTTACTCACAAATAGCCATTCTAGTATAGGCTTAAAAAAAATCAGGGATATAGATATAGCTGAGACTATAGTTGCTCTGAGTAATAATGACAATAGAGTATCTTTTTTTCTAGAATTTAAATTTGCATCGAATATATTTATATATCTCTGTTGATATAATGAAAGACAAATATCAATAGCAAGGGATATAAATGCAATTTTGGCTAGAATAGTAGCAGAAAAGTTAGTTTTAGTGGCAATAACCAAAATAAAGTATATGCTATTAAAAACTAATGCTAAGATCAATTTCTGATAATTACTCATCCTTAGAGTGTTAGCAGAAGAATGCGACAATTTCAAGTTTATAAGATTAAGCTCTTGATCAAAGGATGAAGATAATTTTCTGACAAGATATGGCGGTGTTAGGTTATTAGATTTTTCCATATTAAACTCTACTCAGATAACAAGTTTATAGTGACAGATTTTTAATATTAGATCAAAATTTATTACTTAATTTTTACTAATTTTTCATTGCTATTTTATTAGTTTTACCATCATTTTCTTTGCCATTTTTTGCAGCAGCATCGTTATTCCTACCAGAATTCAAGCCAAATTTTGAAAGCGAATCTGCTGTTTTTTCACCTTCATCATAATCGGAATCACCACTTGACACTGATTCTAAATCATCATCCTCGTTGAAACTGACTGACCCTACATCACCACTAGAACCACTATCTTCTGATGATCTGGCACTAGTTGACTCTATTTCAGCATCTTTTTCATTACCATCAGCCGAATGTTTTTTAATTTTATCTTTTACTTCTTGTGAATGTTGGATGAAACGTGCGTCTGCTTGTAAATCCTCTATTATACTTTTTAGATCTTTTATTTCTGTTTCACTCTTATCCCGTGTTTTAGCAAAAGTTTCGTTCTGTATACGTATTTGATTGTTTAAATTTTCATTTTGACCACGAGCTTCTGTCAATTCCCGATCTTGAGTATCAAATTGTTTTTTAAGTGTATCTTTTTCTTCTACAGTAGTGTCAAGCAAACCTTGCTTCTGACTTATTTCTTCACTTAGCTCAGCAATTCTTTTTGCAAACCCATTTTCCTTATCCTTATAACTAGTTTCTAAATCACTTATGACTTTTTCTAGATTAGTAATCTCTACTGCTGATTTCATATTCATTTCCAGTATCTCAGCAGATTTGTATTCCAGTTCCTCTTCTGACTTTTGTTGAAATTCTGTGAACCTTTTCTTGATTTCTTCCCTGTTTTCTTGTGTCTGTCTGATATTATCAACTAACTCAGCAATCTTGGCTTTATAGGTCTCTATCTCTGCTAATTTTTCTTCTTCTAGCTTACTACTTGCGGTCTGCATTTCAGTTAATTGTAATTGCAAGTTGTTTTCTACTTCTTTAGCTTTTTCAGATTCTAGATGGTACTGGTTCTTGCTCTCAGTAAGTGAAGATTCAGTCTGATTTAATTTCTTAGTTAGCTCAGCAATCTTGCCTTCAAAGGCCTCTGTCTCTTCCTTGTTACTTGCTTCATTTTCAGTTGCTTGCTTTTTCATTGTATGAAGCGAAGTTTTAAGTACATCTATCTCTTTAGTTAGCTCATCAATCTTGCCTTTAAAGGCATCTGTCTCTTCTTTATTGCTTATTTCATTCTCAGTTGCTTGCTTTTTCATTGTATCAAGCGAAGTTTTAAGTACAGTTATCTCTTTAGTTAGCTCATCAATCTTGCCTTCAAAGGCATCTGTTTCTTCTTTATTACTTATTTCATTCTCAGTTGCTTTTCTCTGAATTTTATCAAGAGAAGCTTTAAGCTCAGCTATCTCTATTAACTTTTCTTCTTCTAGCTTACTACTTGCGGTCTGCATTTCAGTTAATTGTAATTGCAAGTTGTTTTCTACTTCTTTAGCTTTACCAGATTCTAGATTGTACTGATCCTTACTCTCAGCAAGTGAAGACTCAGTTTTCTTTAATCTTTCAGTTATCTCAGAAATCTGGGCTTTATAGGCCTCTGTCTCTTTCTTGTGACTTGTTTCATTCTCAGTTGCTTGCTTTGTCATTGTATCAAGAATAGCTTTAAGCTCAGCTATCTCTGTTAATTTTGCTTGAGTTTCATTACCACTTGTTTCTAATCTATGTTCTAGATCCTGAATTTTTACTGTGGCTTTATCATTATCGTCCTCAAGTGCTAATGCTGCGCTTAAGCGAGTTTCTAGATTATTGTTATCATTAGTTAGTATCTCTATTCGATTATTAAGATCCTTGTTACTTGTTTCAAGCTTACTACTTGCGGTCTGCATTTCAGTTAATTGTAATTGCAAGTTGTTTTCTGCTTCTTTAGCTTTACCAGATTCTAGATTGTACTGATCCTTACTCTCAGCAAGTGAAGACTCAGTTTTCTTTAATCT
>JAYYZF010000082.1:0-12111 GCA_036340215.1 Pseudomonadota bacterium
ATTGTTGGTGACAAACTGTATAACAAAAATGGTATTCTCGGTAAAACACCCGCAAGATTGAAGCAAACTCTACAAAATTTTTCCCATCAAGCTTTACATGCATTTTCGCTAGAATTCAAACACCCGGAAAGTAATAAACCATGTTTTTTTTCATGCCCATACCCACAAGATTTTACAGAACTACTTCAAATATTAGCTAGTGAGGACAACAAATGGGAACAAAAATAATTCTAGAAAAAAAACCTGACTTACTTCAACCAAATTGGCATGTTCCAACCAACATAAAAGCATTCTCAACTAGAAATACTACTGGCTACAGCTATAAAAAAAATTACGCTAAGTTAAATCTTTCATTGGCAGGCTTGGATGATAAATATGCTGTAATGTTAAATAGGAAACTCCTCACAAATACTATAGGGCACCCTATAAATTGGCTTAAGCAAAATCACTCAAATAGAGCTATTGCGCTTGAACATGATGATATAAACGAGCATGCTGATGCCTCATACACTAAGCTCCACAACAAGGTGTGTGCTGTTTTAACAGCAGACTGTGTTCCTATCTTACTAACAAACACAAAAGGGTCATTCGTAGCTGCTATTCACGCGGGCTGGAAAGGCTTAGCCAAGGGAATAATTGCTAATACTTTAAATAAGGTCAACTCTACTAATGTAATTGCCTGGATTGGGCCTTGTATATGTGGTAGTTGTTATAACGTTGGGCCAGAAATAAGAGATATTTTTTGTAAATTAGATGGAAATTTAATTAATTTTTTTAACGAACGAAATAAAAAAATTTATGTTGACTTAAGTGCTATAGCAACATTCCTCTTGAGAAAAAAAAATGTCAGTCAAATATATAACTCGAATACATGTACAAAAAACCCAAACAATAATCTATTTTCCGCGAGACGTGATACTATTTACTCAGGTAGAATAGCGACATGTATTTGGATTAGCGATAGTTAATTTTGTGGAAAATTGCAGCCTCGCATGTTAGAGTGTTTGTATTATTTTTCATTATTAGAAGGAAACTGGCATGAAAAAAATTAGCTATATATTCTTAGTCATCTTTACTTTGAACACTACTGTTTGTGGCGCACTAGAAAAGAACCCAATGAGCTTGAACCCCATGCTTAATAAAGTCATGCCAACGGTTGTGAATATTAGAGCTCAACACGATATACCATTTGCCCAACACCCATACAGTGAAATTCAAGCTGGTGAAGATAACGTAGCAAACAAGGGTTCATATGTGGAACTTGGCTCTGGAGTAATATTGAATGCTAAAAGTGGTATAATTGTAACGAATGCCCATGTTGTGCATGATGCTAGCACTATTCTTATCACTCTAAATGATAATAGAAAATATCTAGCAAACCTTGTTGGCGAGGATACTGTAAGTGATCTAGCGGTACTGCACATAGACGCAAAAAATTTGACTGATATAAACATAGGAAAATCTAGCAATGTTAAAGTTGGAGATTTTGTCACAGCTATTGGCAATCCATTTGGACTGCACCAAACTGCAACCTCTGGTATTGTTAGTGGTCTCCACAGACGCTCCTTAAACGGTTTGAATAACTTTATTCAAACTGATGCCCCTATTAATCCTGGAAACTCAGGTGGAGCGTTAATTAATCTAGCTGGAGACCTTGTTGGTATTAACACAGCGATACTGTCAACTGGAAATTCTGGCAACATCGGAATTGGCTTTGCAATTCCATCTGATCTAATGGTAAATATAGTTAAACAGCTAGTTAAATACTCTAACGTTAAACGTGGCTTACTCGGCGTTACTTTACAGGAGCTCACCCCACAACTAGGAAATGCTCTTAAAGTCCATACTAAAAATGGTGTGATAGTAAACTCTGTCTCTCCAGAGTCTGCAGCAGAAAAAACAGGCTTAAAGAAAAATGACGTAATATTAGCAATCGATGAGCAAGATGTATTTACCGCAGATGAAGCAAAGAGCTACATTGGAGTTTTGCGTGAAAACACCAAAGTTGCCTTAAAAATTGAAAGAGATAATCTTGTGCAACAAAAATACGCCACCCTGAAACCACTGCATGCAAAAAGTAAGGTTAAAGAAATTAGTCCATTAAGTGGCATCACCCTTATGGATTATGATGAAATTGATCAAGCAAAAAATAGAACTAAGGGCGTTATGGTCACAAATGTAGCGCAAGGTAGTAAGGCCTGGCTTGGAGGTCTAAGCCGTGGGGATGTTATTATATCTCTAAACAACAAGACTATAGAAAACTTAGACCAATTTACAAAACAAGAGGCAAGTGCAGTAAAAGAAAATAGCGGCATTTTAATAGAGGTAAAACGCGGCATTTCTAGCTACCTAATTGTAGTAGAATAAGTACTTGAAAAAAGCCAATTTTTTCTTTACAATTAGCTAAGAAATTAATAATTAAGAGAACCATATGGCTTATTATCCAAAAAACAAATTCAAAGTACTACTAAATCCTGATCAAAGCGTTGACAGGCAAAAATCAGCCTCAACAATCTTCTTATGTATGTTTTTTATCCACATGATACCGCTTTGTATCCTGTATGGAGCTTCATTAGTGCCAACACTAAATTTTATTATATTGTTCGCAAACTATCTTGCCCTTGCCTACAGCGCAGGTAGTGTTTCATTAGGATATAGTGATGGCGAGCACACAACTATAAATTTACCTGCAGACAAAACCCTAATGACTCAACTTACCACCTTATTTCTAATTACAGGTATTGCGCCTCTTATATATTTACAATGTATGTTACCAGCCTTATTTGTTGTTTATTTTATAGTTCCTTTTTACTTTATGATAGCCATATCTACATATCTAAACTTTGATGAACCTAATACAAATAGCACTCAAAATACTGGTATTATGCATGATCTTAAATGTTTCTTTAAAGAAAAAATATTTGTTAAAGAGGCGTTTAGCTTAATAGAACATAATAAAGAAATAAGTAGGAAGCGAGTCAAAAGATATAAAAAATTTGCTGCTAATAATAAAGATTTTGACCCAACAACAAGCAACCAAATGGCCTATGAAGAGAGAAGAGCAGATAGACCACGAACATACGGACATGGCACAGTGGGCGGCAATAATGAGGTAGTGGAGGCAACACCGATAATATCTGCAAATGAATATACTAGAATTGGATCAAACGCACCAAGTGCTCCTAGATTAGGCAACCACGAAAAAACAGACTAGCAGGAAATTAACATGGCAGGGTTTGTAAATAATTTTTTAGAATCAACTTCTACCTTATTTAGTAATACTTGGACAGGTCTTAAAACTAATACCAAGAATGCAATTCAGTACTCTTATTATAATTACTACTTAAAGTTAGTAGCCTCTCATCACTTTTACTATGATAGATATAAAAGTGATATTTACCATGCTGAAAAAACATATAATACTGAAACTCCAGCTAAAAAAGGCTCTAAACATCTATCTCTAATGTGGGTGTTTATCTTACCAATTATGCCAATAACGGAAAACCCTCTCTATATATCTATAATTATACCTGCACTTGCTATTATTACTTATTTGGATAGCTGTTTCTTACATATAAAAGCATTAGTTTGGGCCCATAATTTTCTCAGCACAATAGGCGCAAGCATTCCCAGCATTTTTAGTTTTTCTGTACTCACACCTTTTACTATACCAGCAGCAATATTAACAGCAGCAGCTTTTTATCGTGTTCTAAAATTACCCAAAGCAAAGAACGATAGATCTAAATTAACCTGGCTTGATACTTTTCTAGTATTATCAGTTTTTGCTTTAACGATATTTGTGCCGGCTTCTTTTCCAATAATAACAATGATGTTTGCTCTCTATTTTTTGACAATGAGAATTTTTTATGTTGAGCAAAATAATATACGCTTTAATAACTTTCTCCGTCATCCTGGGCCTTTTAGCCAACCCGTTGCAGAAATTAACAACGCATTAGATAGAAAAGTATATAGCGAAGATGTAACTTTAGGCTTTCACGCAGAAGCCAGTGAAATTAAGAAAGTTGCAGATATGACTGTAACTAGGCGTGAAAGACAGCTATATTCCCTGGGAATCCTTTTTTTCCTAGGAAATCTTACATTAATGTTTTCAAGTAAATTAAGTATTAGTATTAGCTTCATGCTAGCCCCAATATTTTCAGGTATAACTATCTCATTACTAGCATGTTTAGCTATTGCAGCAATAATTATGCCTATAAATGCCTACTACAGTAGTAATCACTTCACCCCAGAAAAAATTGAATTATCCCTCGATTATATAATAGCAAGACCTAGTAATTATTATAAACAAGAACCTATAAACACAAATTCTTTAGAAGAGCTAGAGTCAGGAATAAGTAGCAACAATGACGAAAGGAGTACTGCTAACCCTAATCCTTACCAAGGCCCTTAGAAGTCTCCTTCTTCATAGGGTTATAATGATCTTCAAGCTTTTCTGTTTTATCTTGGTAAACATCTTTCATTTCAAAAGATTGTCCATCATCTTTTAAATTTTCAGAGCTAACTGTATTAGAAGAATTTTCATAAAGTTTATTGTCTTTGACTAGGTTTAATACTTCTTCTATAAGTTTCTGATAAATTTTAGGATTTGCACATTTATTTGTTATATTATCATCATTAATCCCATTAGACAGGCCAGATATTACTGGAACTAAATGGCCATTATCGTGACCGCTACAGAGTAAGAGCTTAAATGACTCTATATCATCATTTAGTATAGCCTCCTGAAGTTTGTCATAGTAATTATCAGCATCTAATTTGTCTAAATTAGGGTCTATTGCTAGTAATTTTATGGTTTCCTCTAGAATATCATTTTTCGAGTTATCAGAACTAGCACTACTAGTTAATAAAAGACTACCAGATTTACCTGCAGAAGTAGTTCCTTTAAACATCTCATTGATTATATTTTGATAAAGATCTTTTGCTAAAGTTAAATTAGGAATAGGATTGGTCTTAACCAAACATCGTAATAATTCAGGTTCTGACTGAAGAAGAGCACTTATATCATGCTGTTCCTGATCAATGTTTTCTAAATGATTTTCAGGTAAATCAACTTTTAGAGTATGAGTGCCATTAGTCAAAAGCAGTATGCTACCACTAGCATTATTGAGCTCTGGACGGTTACTTAATTGCTGCATCAAAACTGATCCAGTATTCAATTCTCCCTCAGGAACAACAAAATATTTAGCACTTTGCTCCTTTTTCTTGCTAGAAATAAAAAAACTACGAAGAAAATTAAACACTGAACTAATAGCATCTGCAAAAAACTTACGTATCTTGTCAAATATTGGCTCCCTATTTTTAGAGGCCAGTTTTTCTAAAACTTTTTCCACGTCATTAAGACTATCATTTATTGAGTTTTTAATTTTGATATTGGGTAAATTAAGTTTTTCATTTTGTAAAGAAACTTTAAAACCTGCAATTTGCTGCAGATTAAGATTAACTTCAGAAAGTGTTGCTAGATTTTTAATTGCTGCAGTAATTTTTGTGATTAAATCTCCAGAAATATTTTCATGTTTTAAACTTTTAAACAATATGTTAAATTGGGATATGAAAAGTTGTTGCAGTTCAGCTTCAGTATCAGTGCTATATAACTTTTTCATTAAGGTCATAACAACTTCTTGGTCCTGATCTTTGAAACAAGAAAGCATATAAGTCATATACAAGTCTGCATCATCACCAACAGGATGAATATCTTCTCCTTTGTAAGCCTGAACTAAATCATGTGTGCCCTCAGCCACGTCTTTATCCACATTTATTTGTATTTTAAATAAATCGTGCTGAGACCCTATGTGCTTTTGTATAACTTTTACTAATATTTCATTGAGTGCTTTCTTGAGTTCTTCCTTTCCATCAGGATCTAGCGTTCGCTTGATTTCATTAATAATTATCAAAAAATCATAAAGATCTAAATAAGTTTCGCCCTCATCAGTTATGATACAATCTTTAAGTCTTTTAGGCCACCGAGAGTACTCGCTCTTACCAGATTTAGCAGTAGCTTTATACTCATTATTAAGTACTTCACGAGCTTTCATAAGATTACCTACTTGTGCAGCTTCACTAAGCAAATTGACTATATTTTTCATATCATTATTGTTTTCATCATAACTCATTTATAATTCTCCTCTGACACACTTATACCAAAGTATAGTCCAAATTATAAACACCAAAATAAATATAACGCTAAAGCGTTGATAAAGAATGTTTTTTACGCTAAAAGCTGTGGCAAGACTATCCGTTTGACTGATGAGAGTCAGCTTATTATTTTTTCTGAAATATTACTTTACTAAAAAAAGCGTTAATGTTAACTTTTCCAGCATAGTATTGGACTAAAACGCGCATCAAAAAGGATTTATGCTAAATTTACTACAACAAAAATATTCACCTCTCCAAAATATTGGAGCAGATGTTATATTCAGCATAGCTTGCTTTGTAATAATTTTTTTATTAGTTTTATCAAGCTCATTCATACTTCATACAATACTAGCAACTTCCCTAACAGTTCATAATGTAGTAATTTTAGGAATAATATATACAACAAATATAATTATTGATTACTTATTTAACCCCAAAATATTTGAAATTTATCTTGTAAATACAGTAGAAATGATATTATTTTTAGCCATTTTTTATATATCAGTTAATTTTGGAGCATCTCCTTTAGTCTCAGCAAATTTTCATCAATTAAGTGCTATAAGCATTGCGCTTACGGTAAATACAGCTATAAAAATAATTATGGTTTTATCTCTATACAGCTATGATAAAAGCAGAGAGAAACCTACAAAAAGAAATATAAAGAATGAAGATAAAATGGCCTGGGAATATGGGGGTAGTTGTAAGAATAGTTCATCATTATTTACCCCAAAACCACAATATAGAATTTCTAGTAATCCAAGATTTGATAGTTTTGGTAGCATATCATTAAAAACACCAAAGCATCAGATTTATACAGGGTCTATTTCTCCATTCCCAGATATTACTTTTTAGCTTAGCTCGTTAGAAAATTCGAATGACTCATGTATGTATGATGATCTAATCTTTGATACTCATCAATATAACTATTTTTTTCAAAAATTTCCATGTCCAAATCTTTAGGAAATATATTGTGTCCTACTTTGTTATCATCTATAGCGATCCTCATATAATTTGGGCACAGATCTACTTGATTTTGAATGTGGTCAAAGACTAAATCTGAGCTCACTGGATTAATATCGATAACTGGTGGCATCACTATCTCGGTAGTCTCTCTCTTAAAGTATATATTCTTTATTTCTAATAAAAATTCAATTATGCATGAAGAGAGTATTGCGATGTTAAGAGCACTAAAGCTGATTACACTTAGGGGGTTGAATGCTATTAAACCAAAAGCTATGGCAATAAAAAACAGCACAGTAAACATTAGAGTATTAAATAAACAATTATAAGAAGATTCCTTTATATTTCCGGAGATAAATGTAGAATACAAAAAACTTGAGAACCCAGAAATGATTAATATAGCAAAATAACTTCCAGCTGGTGGCAATATCAAAAAAACAGGAAACACACTTATGAAAAATCTTGTAAGTAAATCCGTTATAAAAAACTTCATAGAATAGTATGCAAAATTAGATGCTAAGGGTTGAAAATTCATAATAGCTGTGCTCTTATTACTGGTATTACATGCTGTAATTTAACACTTACATTGAAAATAAGCAATAATTGCATCGAACATGAAAATCATATCTTGTTCTTTAGAAACGATATTTTCTTAAAAGCTAGGAAAATAATGGAGCTAGCTGGATAACACTAGAAACCTGACTAACCTCAACTACTCATAATTCTTGACTATATACTCCCAATCACCATGCTTTGAAAAAGCAATTTTTATTATGAGATGAGCTTCTGGATAATACCAAACGTCAAAAGAAGATGAGTCACCATCTGACTTACCCCTATCCCTAACAGTGATTACATAATGATCAGTAGAATACTCTTTTTCATCTAAATATAGCTTTTCTTTGCCAACTAGTTTTGTAGAGCTTAATTTAACAGTACCAGTAAATGCACTGATTATTTCATTCGCATCAAAAATACTTGCACTCCACCAATTCCCAACGACTGATGATTGGCTGGCTTCACTCTTAAAATTAGCCCCGTTAACTAGATACTTTTTCAAATTTTTATCATAGGTAACTTCTACAAACTTCTCATCACTATTTTCAACTGTATGTGACTTAAAAGACACTAACTTATCATCTTTAAATAGTTCTGTTGAATGACTTGTGAGCTTAAGAAGAGTAATACCAAAAGCAGTTACCTTGGAATGTGTAGTTTTATTTACTGTTAACGACTGCGCATCCCTATCAAGATAGTAATTACTAAACCCAACAACCGAGCCATTTCTTAAAATAGAGAACTCTATTTTCTTATAACCATTATCCAAAGGTGTATGAGCAGTTGCTACTGCTGTAAGTAAAGTAAAAACAACTAGATATAAAAATCTTTTCACTAAATAATCCTCCTTGAAACTTTATCATTTGTACTAGTTTAAATTCTCCAAAAACTAAAGCATATGCAAGATATTAACCGTAGAATGCTAAAGCTGAAATAACTGATAGATCTACAGTAGTGCGGCCATTGTATCTTACAGGATTCTGATTGAGGAGAACACCATTAGACCTCTGCTAAAAACTACTCGTTTTAAATAGTATTTCATTAAAATTTGTGGTTTGGGCATGGTTATTCGTATAATTCTGATTGAGGGGAGCACTATTGGGTCTATATAACAGACTAGTAGCATGATACGGTATTTGGTTAAAATTTATACTTTGATAATAGTTTCTTGAAGACTTCTGCTTATCACCGGTTATCATAATAAAAAAGGTATTTAGAAAACAAACAGTCAAAATTGCTATATTGATAGAACTCAGATTTAAGAATGATGATGGTATATATGCGCTATGGTTATGTGCTATTGCAATGAAAAATGGAACTATACCTAATACAAAATATGCTACGCCATTATAAATGCCTACTTCTAAACTAGAATTGGTGAATGAAGATATAATTGTGGTAGCAAGTCCTACAACTCCCAGTAATGCAAAGTAACTCTGATATGTGGGCAACATTAAGACAGATGGCATGAGTAAAACCAAACCGTATGTAAGTCCGGATATAGAAAAGTATAAAGCAGCCGTAAACGTTGCTAATAATAAAGTAACGAGGAATCCAAATAAGAATGATGATAAAAAAGAACTTTTCATGACATAATCTCCTGAATATCTAACTAACTACAGTAACTCTCTTATTAAAATAACTAAGAATGTTAAACCTGTTAGTGACTTAAAAACTTACAAGTAATGGGTTTAAAGAAATTATTTAGGTTGTTTCAATCTATCATTTTTTGAATCACCGGTCCAATGATTCAAACTTCCGTAATCCCATAAATCGCAACTTACAACTTTGTTTTCTATAAAATTCATAGACTTTTGTGGAAACTGGTTATTATTTTTGACAGGAGCATAGTTATTTTCAGTATTGTGACATGCTGTCAAAAATTTAATACAACAACCAGTCAAAATAGAGATATTAATCGCACTCATATTTAAAAATGATAGCGCTATATAGGAACTCTGACCACAAGCTATTGCGATAAAAAATGGGACAATATTTAATAAAAAATCTGTTACTCCAACGTACAGACCATGAGCTAAATTATCCGTGAGAATTGTGTACAAAATAGTAGAAGCAAGACCCACTACTCCAAGTAATGCAAAGTAACTCTGATATGTAGGCAGAACTAGCACAGATGGCATTAATAAAACCAAGCCATATGTAATTCCCGTTAGTGCAAAATAAATACCAGTACTTAGTAATGACCAATTAATTGCGTTATTATCCATAATTAAACTCCTGTAATGAATGCTGATACTATTAAAAGAGACAGGACTAGACTGAAAGTGTCTGGTAAAATTGACGTTCTCATAATAGAGTATCCAAAATCTAACATACTAATTACAAACTGTTTCCGAAATTATTATTATTTTCGAATGTGTCGAAATTATTTAAACCAGAATTGTTATTGAAGAAAGCATCATTAGACTTAATATTATAAGTAAAATTAGGTAACAAGCTAGTAGCTTCATGGCCCATTTGGACTACGTTTGGAGCTTTAGTTCTCACTGAGTTAAAAGCTGGAGCTTTAGTGGTCACTGAGTTAAAAACCGAAAAGACAACTGAAGACACGCCAGCTAGAAACAAGAACGTGAGACAGCAAGAAGACAAAACTGCAATATTTACCGCACTCAGATTTAAAAAAGTTGCTGGAATGTAAGCACTCTGGCCACAAGCTATAGCAATAAAGAATGGAGCCATAAAAAAAACAAAAGATTGAATTCCAGAGGTAACCCCCGTAACTACATTAGCCCTTGAAAGTGTAGATTCGATTGCAACCGCAAGTCCAGCAATCCCTAATAATCCAAAGTAACTTTGGTATGTTGGTAACATTAAGACGGATGGCATTAATAAAACAAGGCCATAAGTAATACCAGTTATAGCAAAATAAGCTGCGGTCGAGTAAGCTGCGAATATCATGAGTGTTATAGGGTAACCTAAAGAAGATAAGGCGCCTCTATCTAGGAAGGAAGTAATTTTCATATACATAGTCTCCAAATACTTAATTGTGGTAAAGTTATCACACTTTTTAAAACAATTCCAGGTAAAAACTAAAAATTTTTAAAAACTTATAGAACAACAAGAGTATGTTAAATATACAAATTTATACAGAAAAGTTTAGAGCAATATAAATAAGCTAGTTAAAGATATTCAAAATACTATATTCTCTAAAATCCTGATTACTCCACAGCACGATTTCTCAATAATTTACTCAATGTTAAGTATGCCAGAAAAAGTTTAGGACCTACTTATATACAGATATTACTGAAAACTTTGATAGAAAAATTTGTTTAGTATATTTTAAGATATAGCAGCATATATAGATTACAAAAAGTTAAATAATTTCTAATAAACATCGCAAAAAACCCAGAATCTTATTCTCACCCATGCGTTAACAATGATAAATATCTAAAATAATCTGCAAAGGCTTATTAGTGTGAATTCAAGTGAAAAAGGTTGATCATATTATCTACTAGTAAATTCATGATTTAGATTTGAACCTAAAAAAAGTTGTGCCCCGTCATACTAGATAAATGATTTAAATGATTTAAATGAGCAAAATTAGCTGATGTGTCATGATTAAATTCTATATTTGTTGGGTTGTTTGGCACATCATTTTTAGCTGTGTATGATGGAGCCGTAGGGTCAAGTTCGCAAGCTGTGAGCATGCTAGAATCAACATAATCTGGCTCGGGTCTTTCACCAGTAAGATCATGAACTTTACTAGATAATTGATTCTGTTGATGAAGGAATAGAGTTATAGGGTCAGAGTTCCAAGGTATACTAGAATAAAAATTAGCTGGTTCGGTTCTTTCACTAGGTAGATCATGATATTTACTAGATGATTCATCATGTTGATGTGGGAGTTGAATTTGGTTTGAACCTAGATCATGTTTTGCAAAAAACATGTGCTTGATGTTATTATTTTTGTTGGAAGTACTAGATAAGTTATCTAGATTACTTTTAGATTCATTCGCTGCTATCTCAGAAGTAGTTTCTTCTGTTGCTGTTTTATCAAATTCATTAGCATTCAACAGAGAATCAGTTTTATCTTCATCATCATAACTATTATCTAAGTACGCACTTGTTTGGCTTAAAAATTCGGTAGACTGAATTGGATTACTACTTAAATTACCATAATATTTAACAATTTCCTCTCCCTTATCATAATCATTCTCTAAGTCTGCCATTTTTTGTCTAAAAAATTCGATAGACTGAATTGGATTGCTACTTAAATTACCATGATTTTCAACAACTTTAGTCACATTATCAAGGCCAAACTCCTTATCAAGGGTGAATATTGTATATAAACTCATGACTAGGCTTACGCTATAAAAAGTTAGAATAGATATTGAAGTAGCACTGAAGTTGAAAAATGAATATGGGATATAACTAGGATAACCACAAGCAATTGCGATAAAAAATGGTATCATTGAAAAA
>JAYYZF010000083.1:0-6151 GCA_036340215.1 Pseudomonadota bacterium
GCTTTACACCACCAAAATAACTAACTTCTAAATATTCTCTACTTGGTATAACATGAGAATTTGAACACGGCCAAGTAGGAGCAAAAGTAAAACCAGTGCCCTTTATATCATTAAGAGTAATAGGTTTAATCATTGGCATTACATTAATGTTTATCTGCTCAGTTAAACCTGATTTATCATTAAATCTTGCCAAGGCTTGCACTGCATTATTAGCATCCTCTTTCTGTTTCAAGCTTAATAGTTCTTTATATATTGTTTCGTAAGTTGGATTCATTTGCTTTAAACCGATGTTAGAATGTCGAAGTCTACTATGATACTAAAATAATGTTATTTACGCAATAATCCAGAGAAAATACAACTACTATACAATATTGGCTGAATATAGTAACATTTATAAACAAGTCTTTAAGTCAGTAGCAATGGTTAGAAAGAAATCTCAAGCACCAACTCATGCAGAATTCTTGCTAAATTTGGCAGGTAATGGCGAATGTTTTGATAACCAAGATGAAATTAATTGTGATCTAAATCAGCTTAATTCTGACGGTGAAAATATAATTCATATTATTTCTAAACAAAACAAAGTGGCTATATTAAAAAAACTAGCAAATAGAGACATAAATTTTGAACAAAAGAATAATGAAAAAAAAACTCCCCTAGATCTTGCAAAAGAATATAACCACCAAGAGATCGTCAAACTATTAACCGCTATCATAGGGAAAAAATTTAAACATAGAAAATTTATCATTAGATGTACAGTATTTTCGCTATTATATATCGGACTATCTTCTTATCTAATATTGTATAATCTAGAAAAGTTTAATCTGAATTTTACAATGATTTTGGCAGCATTAATAGTTGCTGCTGCTATTCTCGTAATTCATCTCCACCAGGAGTATAGTGATAGTAAAACTATTTCAACAGAAATTGGGGTTGAAGATAACATTGAATTAGAGAGCCCAAATAAAATTAAGAACGTGAAAAGTATTAAGAATAGTCCTAAGAGATACTCTCCGAATATTTGGGAAATAGAATCAGAAAACCTGTTAATGACTGCTATTCATTCAGAAGAAGTAGAGCATGTTGTTAACATACTGAATAACTTAAAGGAAAATAATATAAATTTATTGGACGTTAATAGTTTTGGACGTAATGCTTTACATTTTGCCGTAGAGAGATTATCTCCTGAGATAGTTAAAGAAATTTTAGCAAAAGAACAGATAAATATTGATAGCTTAGATGATCATCAACACAGTCCACTCCATACTTTGGCATATTATTATGATCATAGGAAAAGTGCAAATAACAAGAATATGAATAAAGATATATCTACTATTGCAGATCTACTAATTAAAGAAGGAAGTAATGTCAATTTAGCGAATAATCAATTTTCTATTACACCGCTCCACACGGCTGCTAGTAAAAATAATATAGAAGTAGTGTCTTCATTATTACGTGGCAACGCAGATGTAAACTTAAAAGATGCGTCCGGAAATACTCCTCTTCACTATATTTGTTGTTCTAAACAAATTGAATCAGACGATTACACAGAAGTTTTGAAAAAATTACTTGATGCAGGAGCAAACCCTTACCATGAAAATGATAAAGGTGAAAGCTCAATTGCATTGTCACGAAAAAACAATCTATTTTATCTAACCAACATAATGCTAAATTATAACAAAAACGTTACTTCAGTTAGTAGAATTTTCCCAACTATAGAGTGAAAAATAACACTATAATCCCAAACAGATATAACTGGCAATAATGGACAAACAAATTTAAAATTGTGATAATAAATTTTCAGTAGTACTATACTTGAACACATAAATAGGCGTGACTATTTTTTTCTATAAACTGAGCAAAATAGTTTTAAGAGCATTGCAAAAAAAGAAATGGAGACATCATGGAAGAATTAGGAAAAAAAATAAAAGGAATTATAGAAAATGGTAAACTAGATGAACTTAATGTATTATTTTCAGATTCTGATTCAAAAGATATGATACAGAAATTATTTATAAATACTAACAATATTGATGACCATATAGTTTACTTGGCCATTCAAAAAGGTAATTTAAAAATACTGGAAAGTATTTTCAAAAATTTTGGTGCTAATATTCTTTTTGGCGCGCAATATCTTGATGATCATAGTTATATAAGTTACGCCATAGAACTTAGCAAAAATGAAATATTAAGAAAACTTATTAATATTGGCGCTAAAGTAAACTTGCCAAATAACAATACATATAATATACCACTACACACAGCTATTTTAGCAAATAATGCAACAGCAATTGAAATTATAATTGACGATGTTAGAAAAAACATCCAAAAATATAGTAATGGAGAGCAAAGATTCACCCATTCACAACATATAAGATATGCAAATATATCCAACGGGAACAACGCCATACACCTTGCTGCTAGTGCAGATAATAGTAATATCCTGCAATATATTCTCAATAGCGCCGAGGACATTTCCAGTAAATTACTACAACAAATGTTACAAAGCAAAAATGATAAAAATAAGACTCCATTAGAAATAGCTCTAGAGCTTGAAGATAACGATAATAAAGCATTAAAACTAGAACTTTTACTCTCTAAAATAAGTAAGATTGATAATCCTAAAGCTAAAAGTAATATCTCAAACTCCTTAATCAATGACGTTGATATTCACTTTGCAGCAGCATTTTATGATGCTAGAACTGTGGCTGCACTCTGTAGATATCCGAACTTAATAAATAAAAAAGATAAATTTGGTTATACCCCTTTACACATAGCAGTTATTCACAATAACTTTGAGTCATGCCAAACTCTTTTAGCTAATAAAGCAGACCTCAATGTAATTTCAGCAGATTTAGGTGACTATGAAGTAGCAAGCGATAGTTTACCACCATATCTTAAAAACAAAACATATAACTTTGGCTCACCACTTCAAATAGCTTTAAGCAGCCAAAATATAAATATAGATATAATACATTTGCTTCTTGATAACCGTATAATTAAGATCTCTACTCAATGGCATAATTCACGACGAGAAAACCTACTCCAACTAGTAGCTAAAAGTGGAAATAAACAAGTATTTGATAAACTTCTAGATCATCTAAGCAAAAGAAATATGCTTGATTTAGATGATGTTGATAAAAATATGAATACCCCTCTACTTATTGCTACTGAATATGGTAATACCGATATAGTAATTAAATTATTAGAGCTTGGGGCTGATGTTGAACATAGAAATGCTAAAAATGAAAATGCTCTTCATATAGCAACAAAAAACAATCACAAAATATTAGTGGATTTACTCTTATCGAATATTGGCTCACATTCCTGCTCAGTACTAAACAGTGATAAACTTTCACCATTGGACTTAGCATATTTAGATAAAAAAAGTAAAGTTCTACTTAAACTACAGGAGTATTTTGGTAAAAAATTTAGGAATAAGTTATTTGCTTACCTATGTTTAGTTATTATTACCTCTACTATATTAAGTTATCTAATATTTTCACACATATTAAGTTTAATGTTAACTACCAAGAATATCTGTATTGTCACTGTATCACTTACATTAATAGCATTGTTTATAGTTCATGATCTCTGGAAATCCCATCAAAAAGGCTTAACAAGTAAAAATATAAAAAATTTGCATATACCAGAAGATAATACTGTAAGCAGTGAAGACATTACAAACAACCAAGCTATATCTAGAAATCATAGCCAAGAAAACAACGAAACTAACACCCCTGAATCATGGTCAGATATAAGTGTAGACGTAACATAGAAGCTTACAAATTAAAATTTTAACGTTAATGAAGAACTTTAAAATAGAGTAAGGAATGAAATTTTTTGAAGAAATAAACCAGATCTACAGTAATAAAAATTCAAAAAGAATCGATAAAAAAAAAGAACAAGAATCTGAATTAGTAAGAACAATCAATAAAAGTGATAAATATAAGGAAATACAAAATATCCACAATGAAACCATCTTGCTTCAAGCTATAAATAATAAACAAAATAATGTTGTAGCTGCGATTATAAGTAAATGTGACCAACGAGATTACTATCTTAACCAGCCAAACTTTTGTGGTGATACCCCGCTTCACAAAGCTATAGAAGTAAATGACGAAAAATCCTTTCAGTTATTAATCAGTAAAGGTGCAAATATCAACGCTCAAAATGACATAGGTTACTCTGTAATTCAACAAGCCATTCTTATGAATAGATCGAAAATGACCCATGACTTACTAGAGTGTGATGCAGATATTTTTAAAACTAATTTAAACGGTGATGATGCTATATTTATTGCAGCCTCCTTGAAAAGACACATAGCTTTAGAATATATTTTTGATCTAAAAAAAAACCAAATTTCTTTTAAGAATGCCCTACCTAATGGCTCAAACTTTGCACATATAGCTGGACTATCAAGCTTTAATATTCTGATAAAAAAAATGCAATATCAAGGAATAGAAATAGATTATCATGCTATTAATAATTACGGTGATTCACCTCTACATGTTGCATGTAAGTCAGGGAATAAAAACCTCGTGGCATATATGCTTGATATGAGAAAAACTGAAACCATAAATTTCAGAAATAATGAAGGCTATACACCATTACATCTTGCAGTTAAGGGCCAATATCCCGCAATTATAACTCTACTATTACAACATGGAGCTGACCAAAATAAATTAACAAATAAAAACGAAAACTTGCTTATACTTTCATGTAAGCAGGAATCAGAGTGCCTTGATACAACGATGCTATGTTGCAATTGTAACATTCAGCAGCGTGACTACATGGGTAAAACAGCTCTTTGTTATGCAATACAGCATGGACATGCATCTATAGTAAAGTTTCTAGTTAAGCATAATGCAGATGTTACACAGTATTGCCGTATTGGTTTTCACCATGAAGAAGATGATTACGAATGGGGATATATTCATCATACGGTTTTTTTTAGTAAAGATACCAGGTGCTTTGAAATTATTTCTGATTTAGTAAATTACGGTAGTGATATCAATCTAATATGCAATGATATAACCCCATTAATGCTAGCAACAAAAGAAAGAAATAGTTGCAAAATTAAACATTTATTGAAGTTAGGAGCAAAAACTGAAATTAAAAACTCTACAGGAAAAACAGCATTACACTTCGCTATTGAGACAGGAAAAATAAACATAGTAAAAATACTTTTACCTCATGCCGATCTAAACTCTAAAAATTCTGCAGGATTGACCCCATTAATGCTATCCCTAAATCAACCCCCCATAAACTCTGATGACATAACTATAGATGAAAAAGAAAAAGCAGCTATAAATTACTATCTAAATAATAAATTTTGTTTATCTAGTGTAACTTATAATTATAAATCAGAAAAATTTGGCAAATTAAAAGTGCCTATTAGTACATCAATATTAAATGATTTAGGGATATTCAAAAATAAAAATAATAACCTCATGTACATCCAAAGCAACCACCATAGTAATAATATCACTGGTATTGTTGAAAATGGAATTTTCCTAATGTTACTAGAACATAATGTAAACGTTAACTTAAGCTGTAATAAGGGAGAAACGGCCTTACATTTGGCTGTAAGAAGAAATAATGAAGTAGCAGTAGCACTTCTTCTCGAAGCAGATATTGATCATACTATTCTTAATACTGAAAAAAAATCAGCACGAGAGCTTGCAGAAGACCACGGATACGGAAAAATATGTGCTTTACTCAAACAAAAAGAACTTGTAAGTAAAGTAAATTAAACTTACATAGGCCATAATGTGAAATTAGAAAGAAAAATATTAAGCTTATGCAGGCGCTGTACATATTTAAAAAAATTTTGTATGATGAGCTTGTCTAGATTAACGGAATACCAATGCAGGGAGCATTTTTCAGGTTTTTAACAAGTAAACTACTTTTACTTTTTGTTATATTATTTGCTAGTAATTCATACGCAACATCTGAAGAAAAAGAGCCTTACACAAATAAATATGAAGAGATAAACGAAATAATTGGTAAAAATTCTTTTCCCGTAGATCACACTATACAAACAAAAAAATTTATCGACAATCCCTTAATCTCGTACGACAATAGCATTAAAATAAATGAAGAAATGATATCTGAAGAGCACGATCAGTTCATAAAAATAACAAATAGTACT
>JAYYZF010000084.1:0-13129 GCA_036340215.1 Pseudomonadota bacterium
TTATGCGACTGTTTTTGACACAGTTATAGCAACTGTGAGTGAACAAATATTGCTATCTTTTGAGAAAAGGGCGGCATCTATATATGGATAATATTATTTTTGAAGTATGTTATGCTAGAAGTGATAGAGATATCTTTCACATAGCTATTAAAACTAGACACAGTATGACTGTTATAGAAGCACTAAATTATATAGATTTTTTTTCATGCTATCCTGAAATAGGTTTAGATAAACTTTCTTGTGGTATTTTTTCAAAAAAAGTGACGCTTCATTATGTAATACAAAACGAGGATAGATTAGAAATATATAGGCCATTAAATATTTCGCCCATAGCAGCAAGAAGGCTAAGGGCAACTTCCTCTAAATAAATTATTATTTATCCTTGTGAATAGAGATTAACTTTCCATCTTTAAAAGTTAGGTTTAAAATGTGTTTATCTAGCTGTTCATAACCTTTCTGTTTGGTGGCTATATATGCCCATTTGTTTTGATACACTAGGTTTTTTAAAGTGGGCTCACCTAATAGCTCAGTAACTTCGGTTTCAGACATACCAACCTTCACAAGTTTGATACTCTTTGCATCAGGAAATGACCCTTGTGATATATTTTGCTTATACATTACATTCGAGCAACTACATACAACTAATGACAAAAATAAATAAATAGATAGTTTTTTCAAATATTTCATAGTCTCTGAACCTCTCAGGATGCTTGTTATGAGCTAGGAAATTGTATTATAATAAAATTTCCATAGTTTATCCTATAGGAGTAAATAATAGATGTCCAGCGAAAAGCTGAAAAACACTGGTCTGAAAATAACTTCATCACGCTTAGCTATTTACAAAGTTTTAGAAGATGAAAGAGATAGCCACTTAAGTGCTTATGATATTCAAGATAAGTTAAAACAGAAGAGTATAGAAATAGCATTGGCGACAATTTACAGGGTTCTCGGCCAATTTGAGGAATCAGGTTTGTTGCTAAGAACCGACTTTGAAGATGATAGGGCTTTGTATGAACTTCATGATGGTAAGCAACATGATCACATGGTTTGTAAGAAATGTTCAAAAGTAACTGATTTTTTTGATAGCGAATTAGAAAAGCGCAAAGATGAAATTCTTGAAACGTATAATTTCTCAGTAACTGGCCATCATCTTATCTTATATGGTTTATGCGAAGAATGCCTTAGTTCTCAAGACAAAGAGACTTAGCTTGTGCTATAGCATTTTCACTCATTGCTCCTGTTCCTAGTAAGCGAGCAACCTCTGATATTTTTTCATTTTCATTTAATTTATGTACAGTAGTTGATGTGCTATTTGCTTTGATATTTTTTTCAACAACAAAGTGACTATTTGCTAATGATGCGATTTGAGGAAGGTGAGTTATACACATAATCTGACTGGTTTGGCTTATTCCTCTTAACATTTGACCTATATCTCTTGCAACTTTTCCACTTACACCAGTGTCAACTTCGTCGAATAATAGGGTTCTTTTTACATGATCAGATATAGTTATAAGTTCAATTATTAAACTTAGACGAGATATTTCACCTCCAGATGCTACTAAGCCAATTTCGTTTAAGTCATGGCCCGGATTTGCTGTGAAGAGAAATTTCACTTTATCTTTACCGTCGTTAGTAAATGAATTTTCGTCATGCTGTATTTCTATCTTAAATCTAGCTTTCTCAAAACCAACATTTTTGAGATGGTGGTCGATATCTTTTTCTATCTTAGTAGCAGCAGATCTTCGGCTCTTTGCTAAATCCTTAGCAACTTTGTTGTAAGAGATTTTGTATGACTTTGCTTTTTCCTTAAGTTCATCTAATTTCTCATAAATACCAAGTAAGTCTGATTTTTTTTGTTCTAGCTCTTTCATTACTGTAACTAGATTCTCAGCTTGAGTATTATGTTTTCGTGCTAATTCTTGTCTACGGTTTATTTGATTTTCTAGATTGGACATTATTTCTGGATCATAAGAGTTATCGTTATTAATTATTTTCATACAGGAATTTGCTTCTTCTAATTGAATTATGGCATTGTCAATTAGCTCTAAATAGCTGTTACTCTCGGGATAAGTTGCTATGAATTTTTGTCCTGAAATTACTATTTTCTCAAGGGTTGTTATAATAGAATTATGATCATCTCTGATTAAATTAGCAGAATTCACAATAAAATCACTATATTTAACACTTTCACTTTGTTTGTTATATTCACTTCTTAATTCAGAAAATGATTGGGTTTCCAACTCTAGAGTATCTAGCTCTTCTATATGATAGTTTACAATTTCAAGTCTATCTTGTTGCTCTAATGCAATAGCTTCAAGCTTTTCTATTTCTACTTCTATTTTACTAAGGCTCTCATGAATTTTTTTAATATCTACTAGTAATTTACTATTTAACCCTACTATATCTACTATCTTTTTTTGGTACTGTGAATCAACTAGTTTGTAGCTTTGATGTTGACTATGTATGTGAATTAGTTTTTCAGTTAATTGCTTAAGTTGCTTTAAACTAACAATTTCACCATTTATTTCGCATTTTGATGGTTTATTTTGATATATTAGTCTCTTTATTACACATTCTTCAGTATTTAGACCATTTTCTATTAAATATTCCTTTGCCTCTTTGTTATCATCTATATTAAATTGGGCTGTCAGTGAGCAGTGTGTTCTATTTGGTTTTATAACATTTTGACTTAGCCTTGCACCTAATATCAAATGAAGGGCATCAAAAACTAATGACTTACCTGACCCAGTTTCGCCTGTAATAACGTTAAAGCCACTTTGAAAGTCGATAGTTGTATCTTCTAGAATAGTGAAATTTTTAATCTGCAGAAAATTCAGCATATGGTTTTCTCTCCCAATGCAATTTATTTTTCAAAGTTTCAAAATAATGATAATTACGAGGATGAATTAATCTTAAATGTTGTTTTGCTTTTGAGATATTAATGTATGAGCCCTCGTTGATAGAGATCTTATCATTACCATCATAACTTATATTAGGAGGACAAGAGTGCCTTTGCTTTGTTTTTATTGATATTAAGTTATCTGGAGCAATTACTATAGGTCTTGTATTTAGAGTGTGGGCACACATGGGTACTAGACTTATAGTTTCAAGGCAGGGCTGTACTATAGGGCCTCCTGCTGACAAAGAGTAGGCGGTTGATCCAGTTGGTGTTGATACTAAGAGGCCATCAGCTCTCTGATTGCAAACAAATTTATTATTAATATAGATGTCAAACTCAATTATCTTTACTAAGTTTCCACGCATTAGTGCTACTTCGTTCAAAGCGTTTCCAATAAAAGATGAGCCCTTACTATTTACTAAATCACAACTTAACATGAATCTTTTTTCTTCGGTATATTCACCATTTAAAATATTTATGAGGGAATCAACATCATTACTTCTTAAATCACTCAAAAAGCCAATTCTACCGCAATTTATGCCAAGAAGAGGTATATCATTTTCGACAGCAATTTTTGTGGCCTGAAGTATCGTGCCATCGCCACCAACGACAATTACAAGATCTATTTTATTCAGATCTAAATTATTACAGCTATTTTGAATATGTGCTTTGAATATTTCTTCTGTTTTACTTTCAAAATGAGCCGAGTATCCATAATCATGCAGGATTTTTTCCAAGTCTTGTAAAACCTTTATTATGTTTTCTCTTTTTTTTCTCGCAAAAATTAAAATATTATTGAATTTTATTTTTTCTACGTTCATTTTATGTACCTATTACCACCAAAGTATATGATATCCTAAAAATTTTAATTACAGTAGTTTTAATTAGTTTCATGGATTCTTCTACAATTTGTTTCCTTTAATGAAAAAATGCAAATTAATAAGCCTATCAATGAGAATAAAGGTAATATTGAGAATGAAATTACATAGCTAGTTAAACCATATACAGGATGTGAGTCGACTATCTTACCGTCCCATAATAGATTTAAAATAAAACCAGTTATTGGTTGAAGAATTGTAGCGCCAAGGATTACAGACATATTGTTGAAACCAATAGCAGTTCCCACAACATTTTCAGGATTATTATCGTTTACTAGCCCAAACGTAATCACCATAGCGCTTGCACTAGCACCAAAAGTAAACATTAAGAAGTCCATTATTAAACTGTTTAATGGGTGAAAGAATACTATACCAAATGAGGAAATTAAACCTAGTAAAAAACCTATAATAATTGGTTTTTTTCGGGAACATAAGAAGTTTGAGTACCAGCCAAAAAGAGGCGCTCCTATTGCAATTCCAATCCATATCCATATGATATACCCTGATACATTTGGCGCTGTGGTTTTATGTATTTCCATTAAGAAGTTTACGCCCCATAGCTCAGCAAAGACTGCAATCGGAGACCAAAAGCAAAAGCCTAAGATACCTGTAATCCACGTTTGCTTTTTTGCTAAAACGTATTTTAGTATTTGAGTTTCGCTGATTTTTGACATAGGTATATCTTCAGAATACCCCTTTGGTTTGTCTCTTACTATTATTGCAAAAAGAATTGCTAATATAGCACCAGCAATACTGCTATATATCATTACAACTCTCCAACCATGTGCAGCTGTTATATGGGATATTGGTCCTGTTCCTATTGTTGCTCCAACACACCCTAAAGCTTGGATGAAGCCTGTTATCATAGAAAATTTTTCTTTTGCAAACCACTTACTTGCTAACATAAGTGGTCCAATATATCCAAATGAGCAAGCAAATCCGATTAGCAGCCTTGAGACTCCTATCATCAATGGTTGTTGAGCATTTGCCATTATTAATAGGGCTACAGAGCAGATTAGAGCAGCTACAATTAAGACTTTGCGAGGACCAAATTTATCACCAAGAAGTCCAGCTGGTATTTGCATTGCTGTGTATGAATAATAGAATAAACTTGAAAGAAATCCCAGGTATCCAGCATGAATCTGGAAGTCACGCATTAGCTCATTTGTTATAACGCTTGGTGATACTCTAATAAAGAATTCATATAAATAAAACATTGCGGCTATAGTAATAACCGAATATGGATTTCTTAGTAAATGCGAAAATTTCATTAAAATCTGCTGTTATGATCATTGCGTTTCTTACAGTTAGTTTCATTAATAAGAAACGTGCTAGTAAATATTGATAATAAGCATATAAGTGGAATTATTGCGAAAGCATATTTAAATTCGTATACAGTATATATAGGGCTTCCAGCAAGCATTTTTCCTTGCCAAACAGAGCTTATTATTATGCCTGTTAAAGTTTGGAGAATTGCTCCTGAAATAACAGCCATATTATTGAAACCGATAGCAGTTCCAATTGTCTCTTCGGTGTTATTGTCTGCTACTAAACCAAAAGTAACAGCTTGTGATGATGCTGCTAGTCCGAAAAAGAACAATAAAATTTCAATGGTAAGCACAGAGCTAACATGCGCATAAAGCAAGATCGTTGAGCTGATAAGGCCTATAATGCTGCATAATGTAATTGGAATACATCTTGAACCAATCTTGTCAGAAACCCAGCCAGCAATTGGGCTACCAAGTGCGATCCCATACCAAACCCATGCAGCTTCACTTGCAGCTGTTGCGTTGTCAATATGTTGTAAATCCATTAGAAA
This sequence comes from Pseudomonadota bacterium, assembly GCA_036340215.1. GTDB lineage: Bacteria > Pseudomonadota > Gammaproteobacteria > Comchoanobacterales > Comchoanobacteraceae > JABJPE01. The sequence continues at coordinate 5,597 of JAYYZF010000084.1, forward strand.
AGTTACGCCCCATAGCTCTGAAAATATAGCAATTGGTGCCCAGCAACACATTGCTGTTATTGCAGTGTACCAATTTTGTTTTTTTGCTATAACAGTTTTAAGTCTAGTTAACTCTTGTTTAATTGAGCTCTTATTGGCGCTATTTTTGGAACTACTTTCAGGGCTATCTTTGATTACGATAAGGTAAATAAAAGTAAGCACTATTCCAAAAATACCTGACCAGATTATACTATGTCGCCAACTTGTAAATTTGGTAAGTGAGGCGATTGGTTCTCCACCGACTATTGCACCAATACATCCTAGTAGTTGTATTAGTCCTGTTATCAAGGCAAAGTACTTTTTGTCATACCATTTTGTTGCTAATGCTAATGGGCCAACAAAAGCAGTTGCTGATGCAATGCCTATTATTACACGAGATATTGAAGATAAAATAGGACTATAGCTATAACCAAAGATTATAGTAGCGATTCCACAGGCACCCACAGATAGTGTTAGTAACTTTTTAGGCCCATAACGATCACACAAAACTCCAATAGGGATTTGCATTGATATGTAGCCATAATAGAAACTTGTGCCAATAAAGCTCAATGTTGTTGCATTTATTTGCATATCCTTCATTATCTCATAGCTTAGGACGCCAGGAAGTACTCTGAGGAAGAACTCATATAGGTAGAAGGTTGATGCTGTTGCGACAACAAGAAACGGTAAAATTGTTTTGGCGTAAAATCTCATGTGAATGTGCTCACTTATCATAAAATTTAATTTCTTATTATACTGCGGATACAAATATTACAAAAGAAAATTAATATTTTAGTTTAGGCTAAAAGATCTATGTTTGCAATATTTGCAATTACTCAAGTATGTACTCAGTAGAGCAATATTTGCATATTGTGCTTTTTGACCTATCAATAGGAAGGAAAACTTTTGGATGAGCATTTGCTATCTTTTGATTAGGCATGGGACAAGACAAGGGTAGGTCGTCTTCGGTTATTATAACTTTTTTGCTGGAACACGCATTTTTCATTTTACAGCCAATTGTTAACATCACATTAAAAGTATAATTTACTTTTTATCCCTATACTAGAAAAAAGTTTACTAATGGTATATACTAAGAGAAATTTTAAGAAATATAGGATAAAAAGTGTTTAACATATTAAGCTTTCTAAATTTAGACATCGTACCAACTCTTGTAACCGTAGTTAAGTATGGCAGTATTGCCCTTGGATTAAATATGACAAAAAAAATGCCAAGCATGTCAAATATAATGTCTTTTGATATGAAGGGTGCTATGTTTGATGGGTTGAAGTTAATGAGGCCATCTCAGTTTGCGGTAATTGTCTTTGCCTTTTTTTTTAGTAAAGCATCAATTACCTTGTCTTCATTGGCTATACCTACATTAAACGTATTAATACTTTTAACAGCTGTCTTTTTACTCTTAGTTTTACTATATGTAGGCGCTGTGTTCTATCAAGCTCGTTATAATAATAATAGTTATAACCTTCAAGATGATGATTTTGGCAGTGTTATTCTAAAGTCATTACTGGCAATTGTAGAGATTATCGTTGTTGGTGTAATTTTAGCTGCATCCATGTTTGGTGTTTCACAAGCACTATTATTTTTTACAACACTAAAGTTAGAGTTAATCGTTGATATTTCTTACATAGCAGCATTTTCTGTTATGATGTTATTTAATTACTTTTATGAGAAAGAAGACTTAATTTATGACTTTCTGCCTAAATCTATTAAAGACTGGTTTGGTAGTTTAAGCCTTAATTTTGGAAAATGCTTTGCAATTAAGAGTGATCAGATTATGAAAACAATACCGCATAGCTCTGATCTAGATGATTTAAATGAGCAAGAAAGCAGAATCAACAATAAAGTTAAAACTAAGCCCGGTATATAGTTTGAGAATCAATCTCCATATAATTCCTGTGTTCAAATTTTGAATGTTCCTTAAAATGATGGCAATGCTCAAAATAATAGCTACTTTGTGGATTTAGGTTGAAATATGGATTGAAAGCTATCAAGCATACAATCGTGTAGAATATACAAATCCACCATGAATCAATTGCAAGTCTCTGTTGCATGACAAACTTATTTTTATTTACATAGTATGCCTGTATACCGGTTAAATATATTAAGGATACACATGCTAGAGTTGGAGCAAAGTTACCCCAATTTAGACCGGTTTGGAGTAAGCTCTCGTTGCACAGTAGATCTCCACTACTTTCTTTGAAATCTGTAAGAATATGGTAGAAATAAGTAATTGGTATTAATGGTAATAGGCAGTTATAAATGTAAATGATTTTTTCGAGAATTATATTTGTCTTAGCCTCGTTTTCATCAGGATAATTTGCTAGTTGAAATGTTAAAACAGAAACTAAGCAGATAGAAAATAAAATACGGTAGTCAATATCAGGAAGTTTGCCGTGAATTACTGTTGAGATTGCGTCACTTACAATAAATATTAACCCAAGTGGAGCTATTAACCAGTATAAATGGCTAGCTAGATATGCGGATCCTCTTATTACATTTTCTGTGGTGTCAGGATGTTTGTATACTATCCAGTAAAAAAATGAGTAGGCAATCGGTATGTAGGCCTTGATGAGCGTTATATTAAAAATTTCTTTCCAGATGTACTCAAAACCAGTGAGACTGGTAACGAATGTGAAAATAAAAATTAATAATGTTGAAATAATAAAGTAAAAAATAACAGTAACTGCTTTTATAATAGGTGTCCAGAATGATAAATAAGCCTGATTACCAACGTTTGTGAGTTTTATACCATAAGTGTGGTAATAATATGTCATACTGTAAACTATAGGGTACAAAAACAATAAAATTGTATAGATAGTTGCAGCATGGCTAACTTCTGCATGTACTATTTCTATATGATTATAGCTGGAAATTGGTATAAATATTAACAAGCAGGAAATGGCGCTAGTAAAGAGCAATGTAAATTTCTTTTTACCATTGTAACAAGTCATAACTAGTATGGAAAAGGTAATTAAGATTTTATCTGTGTGAATTTTAAAGAAGAATTCTGGTATGCTACCTTGATCAACAAGATAAAAAAATGCCGCCTGTATTAAGCCAAGAGATGCAAAAATAAACTTTGAGGGTATTCGCACTTTCAGTCTGTACAAAATTTCATCTATAATTTCCATTTAAAATCCCTTTCTAGAAAACTATATACTAATACCATTAGTGTTGTATTTAAAGTCTAAAATTAAATCAGCAAGAAATTTTATTTTCCTCGGGTCTATGTCTTTTGGGATACCATGGCCTAAATTAAATATAAAATTTACGTTGTTATTATTCTGTCTAAGAATTTCTAAAGCTCTTTCTTTAATAACCTCTTCAGATGCATATAATACCGAAGGGTCTAAGTTACCTTGAATACACATATTTTTAGGTAGTTGTTTTCTTGCATTATCAATAGTTATAGACCAATCAATTGCAACTGCACTTGAGCCAATTTTTCCAATATCATTTAGCCAATTACAGCCACCTTTTGTAAATATAATAACCGGTATATTATTCTTATATTTAGTGTTAATACGTTGAGTCATTTCTTGCATGTACTTTAATGAGAAATTTTTATAATCCTCATGTGGGAGTAGTCCTCCCCACGTATCAAAAATCATGATAGCATTTGCACCCGCATCTATTTGAAGATCAAGGTAATAGTTAGAAACTTTTGTTATTTTACTGAGAAGGTTATGACATGCCGCCTTATTTCTATATGCAAATGATTTTGCTAGAGAAAATGTTTTGCTTGATTTTCCTTCAAGCATATATGTTGCGATGGTCCAGGGACTTCCACAAAATCCTATTAAAGGTATTTCATTTGCAAGCTCATATTTTAAATTTGCAGTTGTTTTAGATATGAATTTAAGCGCATCTTTAGTCTTATCAATATCTATGTTTTTTATATCCTGATTTTCTTTAATTGGTGCCGAAAATACGGGGCCAGTATTTTCGACAAAATTTAAATCTAAACCCATAGCTTCAGGTACGGTTAAGATATCCGAGAAAAGAATTGCAGCATCAAGCTTATAATTTGTTATTGGAATTAAAGCTGCTTTTGTTGTCAATTCAGGGTTTTTATAAAATTTTGTAAAGTCTGGCTCAACTAAACGTAACTTTCTATATTCATGTTGGTAACGCCCAGCTTGACGTAATAACCATATAGGAGGCCTATGTACTTTTTTACCGGCTAATGCCCTCAGAAGGAGATCATTTTTAATAGAGCTAGGCATAATCAGTTAATTGGTAAGTAACCGTGGGTAAGTAGAATTTGTGTAAGTATAACTACTACAGCTATTAAAAGAATAACAACAAGAGCTGGTTTTCCACCTGGAAGCGTATATTCACTGGAAAGACTATTTTGGTATCTTGCTTTCCAGACCATCAGTGGAGGTAATATACCATAGAGAATTGCAATAAATACTCCACCATAACTCAGGGCCTCTATAAACAGACCTGGACAGAAAAAAATTAACAGTAGGGGAGGTATTGTGCAAGCAACGATAAGAGCAAATCTAATACCAACAGTTCTATCCTTAATTTTAAAGCCATCAGCTAAAAAGTCTTGGAGGCTTAGTAATACTCCTAACATAGACGTTGTCAGGGCACAAAATGAGAATAGGTTATTATTTTGCCCAATAACATCACTACCTGTATATTTACTTATGGCATGTGGTAGAAGTCCAATAGGGTGTTCTGAGTTAGCTAAAGCAAGCATGCCAAGGTTGCCATGATATGGTATTATTCCGACTATTATTAGTACCCAAATTAGATAAACAAGCATGGGTATACAACTTCCTATAATCAAAACTTGTTTTAAATCCTCAATATCATTATCCAAATAGCTTCTTAAGCTAGGAAGAATTATGTGTGCAGTAAAAGATAGAATTACCACAGGAATTGCTGCTGGTAAGTATTTTATATGGTTCTGAGTTAAATTTAGATATGATATTTTTGGCAGTAGCGTAATTACCATTATTATATAGCTGAAGCCTAACCCAAGCATGAGAATTCTATTTATAGAGTCAATACATCTAGCACCGTAGTAAACAATTGCTCCGAAAACTACTGAAATAAATATTGAAAGTTGAATTTCACTAGTTTCAATATTAGGAGCAACCTTCGAAATAATATTTTTGAAAATATCACTTGCACCGGAAATGTAGGCACTTAATGCTGAGTACATTAGAAGAATAAAGCATAACCAAGCTATTATTTCTCCTACTTTGCCCAGGTGCTTTTGTGCCATGCTAATAACGTTGGATTCTTGTTCCTTGCTATAATAATTTGCTTCAAGTAAAAGAAATAGTGTAGTTAGCATATACAGAAAACATAATAAAAACGTAAGAAGTGCATAACTAAATCCAGCTATTCCTGTTGTCAGAGGTAAGGCAAGCATGCCAGCGCCAATTTGTGTGCCGGCCACCAGTAGAATGCCGCCATACTTTTTGTTTAATTTGAACACTTTAATTCCTAGGTTGAAGCTAAAAGAAACATTTTATTGTAGTCTTTTTCTCACTTATCGTAAACAAACAATTAAAATTATTCATCATACTGTATATGTAAAGATATTTAATTTTTATTAAAATAAATCTTTTGGGTACTTAAATGAGAAGATTAAGAGGTTTTTTACTTGTAGAAGTTGTTATAAGCTACACATTAATCTTGTTGTGGTTATCTATTTTAATTCGATTAAATTCCTACTTATCTTCTCAGGTGGATAATTCTTATAAACATACTTTAAAAATCTTATCAACCTGGAACAACAGTCAACTTGCTAAAATTAAGCCAGAAAAAAACAAGGTTATTTCTTAGTAATATAATCTTTTACTACTCCTATCTTTGTTTAGAAATGATAGCAAGATTACAGTTTAAGAATACTCTGTTGTTAAAGTACATTATACATGTTCTTTCTTATATTCTGTATTGGGCTAGCTGGTGGAGTCATAGGAGGTGTAGTTGCAAAAATGTTATTTTCATTTAAAAATGCCGAGTATTGGGGGGCATTATTTGCTGACACTTGAATTACTTCAATTTTTTCTTCTTCTGAAAAATTAGCTATATCCATAATACTATCTGTCAGGAAGCTTCTAGATATACCCATGGAGATTAATTGGGAAATTTTTGGTGAGCCGTCACTTGATTTATTGCTGAAGTCTGCTCCAAGATTAAGCAAAAATTTTGCTGTTGAGCTTTGTTGATTCTGGATGGCTGAGTTTAATGGAGTTATACCATTATTATCAGATATGTTAATGCTATTATACGATTCTACTAGTTTTTTTAGAACGTAAGAATGACCATTTTTTGCCGCCCAGTATGTAGCTGTTTCGCCATTCTTATTTCCAGAATCTAGTTCTCTTGCTCTATCAAGTCTTATTATTTTTTTAATTATAGTAATATCACCACGAGATGCTGCAAATATTAGAGGGCCATCGTTATAATTATCACGGTTGTTAGGCAGGGCTCCAGCATCTAAAAGTTGCAACGCTGTTTCGGTTTTATTATGCCTAATTGCAGTAACTAAGGGTGTTCTATTCATATTTGTTGTTTTTTCTAAATAAGCACCATGTTTTATTAATTCAAGACAAATTTTTGTATGGCCTTTTTTAGCTGCGAGGTAAAGAGGAGTATTAACTTCGTTACTTGCTAAGTTTATATCTACTTTACCAGTCTCTAAAATTTTTTTAGTTATTTCATAGTTTCCTTTAGTAGCTACAAGTTGTAATGGTGACCATTTATTATTTGATATAATATTTGGATCAATATTTTGTTGAAGTAGTATTTCCGATATTTTGATTTTATTATTATCTATGGCTGTAAATAATGCTGTTTCACCTTCTTGGTTAGTAAAATTTATTTCGTTAGTTAATCTACTACAGATTAGTTTTGTTATCTCAACTAGATCTAATTCAGCACATGTATTAAGAAGGTCATCTTGAACGAGATCACTTGGACTTAGTTGTGTTATTATTCTTGATAATATTCCATAATTATCATGGCATACTATAAATTGAATTGGCCTCCCATTATCGAAGTCAGGTGTATAAATATTGCAGTTAAAATCAAGAAGCTTTTCCATTACAATCGTATTGTTGTCACTAGCTGCATTCATAAAGGCTGTACAACCATTTGCATCAGTAAGTTCAATATTAGCTCCTTTACTAATTAAATCATCCATGATATCTAGATTAGAATTTTTGGCAGCTATCATTAATAACGATGCCCCCTTATGATCTTGTTTGTTAATATTTACTATATTTAAATTAAAAAATATTGTAAAAATATCAATATGATTGTGTTCTAAGGTATACACCATAATCTCAAATACCTTTTCACTGATGTTTCTTAGATCTAAATTAGAAGATACTATGTGCTCTATGTATTGTAATTTTTTCATTTTAGCTGCTTTTTCAAGAGCGTATCCAAGCTCTCTCAAATTATATGTTTTATATTCGATTAATAGTTTGAAAATATCATATCTATCAAAATCTACAGTTATACTTA
>JAYYZF010000085.1:0-7484 GCA_036340215.1 Pseudomonadota bacterium
TCATGTTATACCAAGTAGAGAATATTTAGAAGTTAGTTATTTTGGTGGTGTAAAGCTTAATTCTAGTATAAAGAGCGGTTATTTTAGACCAAGTACATTAGGTGATTATCCTGATTTAATGTTTGCTAACTCTAGTTTTGATTTGAGTGAGAAAGGTCTAAGTCTACACTTCTCAAGGAGTACAGCATTAGAGGAGACACATTTATTTTATATCGATGTTTACGATGAAGACGACCCTATAAAATATTTGCAACCACTAGTAACAAAAGATGAATGTGGTCTGTCTTCCTACAAACAAGAGAATGGGTTAGTACCAAGGCAGGGAATTTCAGGATCTCCAGTTGTAGAGGCTCGTTTATTATATATGAATAGTTCATCTGAACCTATCTGGGAATTTAGAGTTGTTGGTGTCATATTTGCTATTCAGAATGCTACCTCAAATTTATATGCTACTCCTCTCCATAGTGATTTAGAGCAGATAAGATCAATATTATATTCAGAAGCTAGTTCTATTAGGTTTGCACAGTCTGCAACAGCAACTGAAAACATTGGGGGTTCTGGCTCTATTTTCCAGGCTAGATCTTCATTAGAATTAGCGAAGAGAGATAAGGACCTAGATCTCTATAGCTCGGGAACTTGCGATCATTCTATTACTCTACCAGAGGGTATGTCTCCGCTTTTAGGTACCACTATTGTTACTTTTGGAGAATCACTATTTTTCCTGAAAGATAAATGGAATGAATATGATGATGCTTTAAAGAATTATGAGAAACTTAAGTTCTTGGACGATGCTAGGAGAGAAAAGTTAACTGAAGCCCATTTATATATAGAGTTTGAAAATGAGCTACTAGCTCAGCTACCTGATGATGAAGAAGTTAGTTTGAAGTCAATTGAAAGTGGAGTTTTTAAATCTAAGCGTTTGCGTATTGATTTCGATGGTATTCGAGATGTTAGGGGCTGCAGGGTTTCTGTGCAGGATAATTTTAGGACCTCATCTGGGAAAAGATTAAAGTTTAAAGATGGAAAACCAGCATCTTCGGTTTTTGCCTCTGTAAGGTTATATGCTCCTTCTCAGTCGATTAACTCAAATGACTTGGCTAGCCTTATTAGAAAAAGTTTATATTCTGTTCAAGCTTATAAGTTCAGAGTTTCATCTAATGAGCCTTTATCCAAAAACGAAAATTCACTCTTCAAAAAGGATAACACTAAGCTCTCAAGTTTAGAGGATTTTACTAACGACGCTGAAAACCAAAATAATATGCGCTAATTTACTCCAAAAAGGAGTTGCTTTAATTTATCATTTATAAACTAGTTCTCTGCTACCGAAGTTTTAATAACATTTATGTTTTATGCTTCAGCCGTTGCTTTATTTCTTTTAGCTTTAGGTTTTTTACTGAATTTTTTCGCATAAAACTTTTGTGTATCCTTTTTCGCTCTTGCTTTTGCTGGTTTCTTAGAGAAACTTTGAGGCTTGCTTTTTCTATTTGGATTAATCAATTTATCGATATCATTCCACATTCTTTTTGTCGCAGGAGTCACAAAAGATAAGGCCTCGCCACTGCTCCCAGCTCTTGCTGTGCGACCAATTCTATGAATGTAGTCTTCAGGACACTGAGGTAGATCATAGTTTATAACATGCTCGATATGTGGTATATCCAGGCCTCTAGCTGCAACATCAGTTGCAACAAGAATTCTAAACTTATTTTTGCGAAAAGAGTTAATTACTCTACTTCTTTTTCCTTGTCTCAAGTTCCCATGAATTGCTTCTGCTAATATTTCTGCTTTAGTCAGTTTGATTGCCATTTTCTCAGCAGCTATTTTAGTTTTTACAAATATTATTATAGATCCTTGCCTTTGCTGAATTTCTTGGATTAATGTGTCGTATTTTTCTTTATCAGCAAGGAACTTACATGTTTGTTTAATCTTCTTTGCTGGGCTAGATGTTGATCCAACAGCTATTCTTGTTGGGTCTTGCAAATACTTTGCTGCAACTTTAATTATACTAGGTGGCATAGTTGCTGAGAATAATAAGGTTTGACGCTCTTCTGGCATGTGCTTTACAATGTCATCAATTTGCACACTAAATCCCATATCAAGCATGCGATCTGTCTCATCTAATACTAAAAAATCAGCTTGATCAAGTTCTAAGGTTCCACGATCAAGGTGGTCATTGATTCTGCCTGGTGTGCCAACAATTATTTTTGGTCTTTTTCTGAGCTTTGTCAGTTGCTTATGCATGGAATCACCACCAATAAGTAGGACACTTTTGTTTTGTAGCTCTTTGCTTAACAAATCCTGTATGGACTTTATCACCTGGAGGGCGAGCTCACGTGTTGGGGTTAAAACCAATGCTTTACTTTTTGGATTATCTATAAGGTGAGTTACCAGTGGCACAGCAAAAGCGAGAGTTTTGCCCGTTCCGGTTTGTGCAGAACCAAGTATGTCTTTTTTTTCAAGGGCTGCTGGTATTGCTGCTGCCTGTATTGGTGTGGGTTCTTCAAAAGATAAAGATTTTAATTGCTCAAGCAATTGACTAGGCAGAGCTAGTTCGGAAAAATTTGTCATATTAGTACTCAAATTATAGGTTATTAAGAGATTTTCCTAACATTGACAATTTTCAATTATTTGTAATTAAGTTATTGTATTACCATTGCGATATTTGCGGCATAGTCAAGAATTAATCTAGTTGGTTGATATTATCACATGTGTTAGAGTGTTGCAACTATATGTTTATTAATGAGCTATTTTTTTTGCATCTTTGTATTTTTAGATTATATCTTCCAATCTTTTGTTTTTTATCTCTTCAACCTTACTCTGGCCAAAAGGATTTACTTGCATATATTCAGCACATATTAGAGTTTCGATAACCATGTTAGTCATTAATATCCCGAGATGATAAGCATCAAGCTCGGTTAATACGATCTCACGGCATACTTGCTCTGTCTTTTGGATGCTATTTAGAACGTTAGATGCATGAGCATGATATGCGTCTTTTAACTTGTTATTTCCTCCGGATAACTGCTCACATCTTATGAGAGTGAAAGTTTTTCCCTTAGGATTAGCTAAGTAAAGTTGAAGTTGACTATGTTGGTCTCTAGTTCCGGAAAAAGCTACTGGTATACTACCAAGATTATCTTTTCCAAGTGATTCTGCCCATAATTGTTGGAGCCAAACTTGAAATGGCATTAACTGGTCATTGTATATCATACATATGTTAGCGTAGAGACTACCATTTTTTATTTCTTGTGCGATCTGGTGACAGTATATATTTTTGGCAGTACCATTTTTTAAATACTCGCTAATTGACTTCTGCGCTCCACGTTGAATCTCATATATATCTAACCCTGCAATTTTTGCTATTAATAAGCCAACAACTGATAGATATGAGAACCTACCACCAATATCTGAAGCGTGAGGGATCAGATTATTACCGTTTTTAATTGCAAGTTTATGTAATGGGTTTTGGTCAAGTTGAGTTATAATTAAGAAATTATCTTGGCCCAACTTTTCTGCAGTTTTTTTAAACTTTTTTATGATTATGTCATAAAGAACGAGTATTTCCTCAGATTTTCCTGATTTACTTATTACTATGACGCATGTCTTCTCAGGGTTACTTATTTCAGCTATTTTTTTCGTAGTCGAGTATGGGTCTATATTGTCAATAAATATGATATTTGCTGGATTGATCTCATTAAAAGTTATGCCGCTATTGATAGAGCCGCCACAGCCAATTACTACAAACTTCTCATATTTTTTTAGTAGTTCTACCCCTAGTTTCTCTATTTCCAATAAGTTTTTAGAGTTCATACAAGCAAAGAAACTATACTCATTATTAGTTAATTTATTAGATACTGCTGTTTTGGGCACATTAAAACTGTCTATGTTTTGATAATATTCTGTAAACATTTTGTTCCTTAATACAATAAGAATAAAACGTTATATTAATATGCTCAACCCTACTTTGCAATTTTAAAGATTGACTAAGATTTTAAAGTTATTCACAATTGATCCAATAATCGAACTATTTATCAGAAGTTCAAGGATTAATTTTTATAACTATGGAGATTATATAATGCTCGATACTAGTTCTTACGCAGCATATAACTGTCATGACGACCTCAAACCATTCCAATTCAACCGCCGTGACATTTTGCCAGACGATATTGAAATAGAAATAGATTATTGTGGTGTTTGTCATAGTGATATACACATGGTTAAAAATGATTGGGGCATGTCAAATTATCCTTTAGTCCCAGGTCATGAAATCATAGGCAGAATAAGGTCTTTAGGTGCAAATGTTTCTAACTTTGAAGTAGGTGATACGGTAGGTGTAGGTTGTATGGTTGATTCATGCCGTGAATGTTCATCATGCCAGCATGATCAAGAGCAATTTTGTAGTCAAGGTATGGTGATGACCTATGGTAGTCCTGACCCTCATCTTCCAGGAAAAATAACTCAAGGGGGATATTCAACTAAGATAGTTGTAGATAAGCATTTTGTTTTGAAAGTTGCACCTTCACTTGAAGCTAAGTATGTGGCTCCATTACTATGTGCAGGCATAACTACATACTCTCCGCTAAGGAAATGGCAGATAGGTGCTGGGCAAAAAGTTGGTATAATAGGGCTTGGTGGTCTTGGTCACATGGGAGTAAAGTTTGCAAAGGCTATGGGTGCTCATGTAGTTATGATTACAAATTCCATATCTAAAACACATGATGCTAAGCTTCTTGGTGCCGATGAAGTCTTAATTGGAAATAATGAAGAAGCATTACAGGAACATGCTAATAGTTTTGATTTTCTTTTAAATACTATCCCTGTTGCCCATGACTTGAATCCATATTTAGGTTTACTGAAAAATGATAAGACTATGGTGCTTGTTGGTGGAACTCCAATTGAGCTGCATAGTATGGGTTTGATTTTTGGCGGGAAGCATATATCTGGCTCGTTGATTGGAGGCATAAAGGAAACTCAAGAGATGCTGGATTTTTGTGCTGAGTATAATATTCTTCCAAACGTAGAGCTTATAAATATGCAAGATATTAATAAGGCTTACAAAAGAGTGGTTTCAGGAGATGTAAAGTACCGTTTTGTGATAGATATGCAATCATTGAAGTCATAAAAGAATAATTGTTATAATTTTATAATGCGTAAATTATTCTCTAGCACAGTTTTCACGAAAACACATATCCAAGATGAAATAGGTTCACTTACTGCTTTTCGTTTCATTACGGCTTTTGTTATTTTTCTTTCCCATAGTAGTTTGTTTTTAGGTCTAAAGTTTGGTGTTTTCATAGTCGATGAGTTTTTAAGAAATTTCTCCATTTTTATGACAGGTTTTTTTGTATTATCTGGTTATATACTTAGTCATTTGTACTCAGAGAGAGATTTTACTCAGAAAGATGAAATAAGAAGTTTTTATCTCAAAAGGTTAGCTCGTTTATATCCTGTTTATGCAGTTACTACTTTTGTGTTTTTTTGTTTTTTTTCACCGTTTGATTTTACTTCATTTGATTGGCTTCGTGTTTTCATAAACGATATATTTTTAACTCAAGGCTTTTTCCCTAACGTAAGTGATTTAGGCATAAATTGTATAACCTGGAGTGTTAGTGTAGAGGCTTTTTTTTATTTATTATTCCCTCTTATAATGGTTTTATTTCGCACACGCCCTTTATTTTTACTATTAATATCCTTACTAATATCTTTAATAATATCGGTAAATATTGTAGGAGATATTAATACGCAACAGGAAAGTATGAAGAAACTTGCTTTTTATTATGCGAGCCCTTTATTTCGTATAAACGAGTTTATGCTTGGTATATCTTTTAATTTGTTCGTGAAGAAAAATAAGTTTAACTTCATTCCAAAGATCTTGCAGTCAATAGCTCTGGTTATGTTTTTTATTTTAGCTTTAGCTATTTCGCCATTATCTAGTGAGAAATATTCTCATATGGGTGCAAATCTTTTACTAGTGCCTCTATTTGGACTTTTGATAATTAATTTTCATCACTTGAAAAGGGGGTTTTTCAAAGACAGCATATGTCTGAGATTTTTAGGTAAAATATCTTATTCATTTTACCTATGGCAATTTATTGCCATTGTGCTAGGTTTAGTATTGCGTAAGATTTTAGATATAAGCCCGCTCTGTGCAGTAATGATAATTTTACCGTTTAATATAGTGCTATCTACATTTTCTTATCATTTTCTAGAAGAGCCTTGTCGTAAGTTAATCTTGAAAAATTTTACTAGCAAATTATCCCAGTTACAGTACCAATAAAGTTACATACGGAACTTTTTTAAATATACATATCTAGATGATTAATTATTTTTCCAATAAATTTTCTTTATTTTTGAGATTGGCCTTCCTTGTGCCGTTATTTTATAACAACTTTTCAAATAAGCGTATTTTTTTGAGATTAATAGCGAGTAATTTGTTTTTATACTATCTATATTCAATCTGAAAATTTTCATCATGGCATTAATACTCTGAAATTTATATCATTAATTAAATATATGAAAACTGTTTGCTAATGTGTTAAATTTATGATGTTTTTGTTGGCAAAAGGTAAAAAGAAATGAAAAATTTATTAGAAAAAGCAATATTAGTAACAGGTGGTGCTGGTTTCATAGGCGCTAACTTTGTAAAATATTTCACAAAAACTTATAATAACTACAAGATTATAAATTTAGATCTCCTGACTTATGCAGCTAATTCAGATTACTTATCTGAGCTTGACTCTAACCCAAATTATATTTTTATAAAAGGCGATATTTGTGATAAGAGCTTAGTTAAAACTATTTTTACTGATTATGATGTTCGTGGTGTAATACATTTTGCGGCAGAGTCACATGTTGATAATTCTATTTTACGTCCGGAAACATTTTTACAAACTAATATAATGGGTACGTTTAATCTTATTAATGCGGCCTATAATCATTGGATGTCTCAGCCAATGAGACCAAAACCAAGTTATGAAGATTGTAGATTTCACCATATTTCTACTGATGAAGTTTATGGGACATTAGGAAAAGATGGTTTATTCAGTGAGGTAACGCCATATGCTCCTAACAGCCCATATTCTGCAAGTAAAGCTAGTTCTGACTTTATCATAAGAGCATATCATCATACCTATGGCCTTAATGTCACCACTTCTAATTGTTCTAATAACTATGGACCTGGTCAGCATAGTGAGAAGTTAATTCCGACGATTATAGAGAAAGCTTTATCTGGGCAAAGTATTCCGATTTATGGCGATGGTAAAAATATAAGAGATTGGTTATATGTGCTAGATCATTGTAAGGCTATAGACCTAGTATTTCATAGAGGTTTAGCCGGAGAAACATATAATGTAGGGGGGCGTAATGAAAAAACAAACCTTGAGGTCGTGAGTGCTATTTTAGGTTTGCTAGATAAAAAAGAGCCATCATCTTCAGGGTTATCCTATAAAGAGCAAATATCTTTCGTCAAGGATAGGGCAGGGCACGAT
>JAYYZF010000086.1:0-6484 GCA_036340215.1 Pseudomonadota bacterium
GAATAAAAAATTAGTGTATATAATATATTCAAAGAACACGTAACAAAAATTTCAATAGCTGCATTTAATAACCAAAAAAACTATTTGCGGCAAATTAAAGCTAAAAAATACCGCTTTACTAAAACATGTCTCGTGCTACAAAAAATATACTAGAATTAAATTACACTAGGCTAGCAAACTTAGGCTATTTTATATGGCAAGAGAAATTCAATACATACTTACCAAAGATCAAGTAAAAAGTGCATGTAAAACATTAAAAATAAGTAATCCTAAATTAAAAGACAAACTTGTTGACACTTTATACAAGGAACTAAATGGTAAAAAATATATCGATGAATCAACTTTTGGCTCAAGTGATATTGATAGAGACGCTGCTGATAAATTATTTGACGATTTTGAAAATATATTTACAAAGCTTGATATTGATAGACATTTACCGATAGAGCAAGATTCTAGAATAGAAAGATCTAATTTAACAGACGAACTTTTCAAAGTTAATAAGGAATTTCGCGGTATCAAGCCAAATGACGTTAAAGAATATGCGAAATATCTTTCAAATGAAGACACTTATAAAAAAGTAAGGGCAGCAAAAGCAAATATCACTAATAAAACTGTAGAATTAATAGAGAACCCCGACACTACACCAGAAGATATCAGCGAACAGCAAGCACAGCTTGCTAGAGTAGAACAAGCGTTTTATGCAAAACGTGAAGCAAGCCTTACAAACTTTGCTTACTATGGGTTTCCCCTTTCACATTTATGCCCAAGCTTAGGACTGATAGGAGCAACAGCGGCTGGATTCTTTTTGGCGCCTTTAGTGATATTGCTGTATGTTGCCGTTAATACATATGAAGAAGTAGCCAAAGATGGTTTGAATACTAAGAGAAATAAACTATACGTTGGGGCTACTTTTATTGCTACTTTATTAACCGCAGCAGCTATAGCTGGATTCGCTGGCGCAACTCTACCATTTGGTGGGGCCTTGGTCTATCCTCTTGCAAACGCTTTTAATATCGGCATATTCCTATATGGCACGAACCTTGAAAATAGTAGAGATATAGAGGCATTAGATATTATTGACGTAAAAGTAACCAACCTTGTTGAAGCTCTCGATGATATAAAGCAAAAATTAGATACTTCAGACATGAAAAATACAGTTTTTAGTTCAAAAGAACAACACCAAGAAAAAATGTCAGAAAATATTCTCAACTTTAAAAAAGCTCAATTAATAGAAAAAAATATAAATGTTTTACTTTATGAATACACTAACCTTGTTCGAACTATTAAAACTGATGGCACAAAAGCAAAACATGTTGAAAAACTTCATGAAATTAGAAATACCCTCCTGAGGTCTTGCTTGCATGAAAACTTTCATTCAAAAAAATTAACTGACGACCCAAAAGCACAAGAAAATAATAAAAAATTGTATGAAAAAATTATTTTACTATTACCAACTTCTGAAAACGAAAATAGGCTAAACGAGTTACGCCAGGACGCTGGCATAGCGAGACAAGAAACAATAGGAAATAATATTGAGCTTAGCGACTTTAATAGAAGTTCAAGGACTAAT
Organism: Pseudomonadota bacterium; assembly: GCA_036340215.1. Classification (GTDB taxonomy): domain Bacteria; phylum Pseudomonadota; class Gammaproteobacteria; order Comchoanobacterales; family Comchoanobacteraceae; genus JABJPE01. The sequence goes on from JAYYZF010000086.1 coordinate 1,571, forward strand.
AGCGATCAATATCAAGATATGTTCAGAGCTGTTTTAGAAAAGTCACGCTTTGAAATATATCGTGAAGATAATGTTCCAAATAAAGATAAAGTCTATCAAGTTACTTTACTAAGTAAGTTACTAATTGATTTGGAAAAACCAGAAAGCAGAGACAAGGCACATCATATTCTAAGCAATATACTTCATGTAATTGGAGACTCTCCAAACAAAAAAATTGACATTAACAACGAAAATGAACAAGACCTGTCTAAAAAGATTTTCTCTGAACTAGCCTCCAAAATTCCTCCTCCAGTAGCCACAAAAAGTACCGATATTTATAATCTTATTAACAAGTGTGATGATGGCACTGATGGCATGCATAAGTATATAAATAACTTACTAAGCACTACCCTAGAAGATAGTGGAAAATTAGAAAAAATAATCAAGCAAGATAAAATGCTAGAATCAATAAATGTAACTAAATCTCATGTATCAACTTATGGTAGTAGAGACTATGTGTATAACTGCTTTAATTTAGCGCTATTAGCAGCAAATACTTTATTGTATGTTGCTCCAATCCTAGGGCTACCTTTAGCGTTAACACCACCAGGGATGATAGGAATTGCAGCAACAGTTGGGTTATTTATGCTAGTTAACGTAACACAATGGTATTTTAATCGTGAAAAAATATCAGCAGCAAAAGAAAAATTATTCGTCGCTAGAGAAAATGATGGTGTAGCCCTATCGACTAATTTTAAAAATACAACCACACCTTCTTTGGGCCAATCATTTATGAATAAGCTTATGAATAAAAATGCTAATACAGTTGATAAAAAAACAGAAAAACAAAATTCAGGACCATCTTTTAGGGGGACTGAAAGCAACGAATCAAGTAGTAAATTGAAAAGAATGTAATAACTAGTAAATTTCTGCAAAGCAAACAAACTCAAAATTTATAAACTAGCGAAAATAAATGTCACTTTAATGAGAAAGTCGTAAAAAGATAGGATATAACAGAAACATAATATATAAATCTTAATAATGCCTTAAGATTACCAACTACAGCCTATGATATTTTCTTCTTTTATATCAACAAAATAAGAGAATGAAACCTACAAACAATAAATGTATTATCAGTTTTATCGAAGTTACTAGCGAAAATTTTAGAGAATTTGTTTTAATTAGAAGTCTAAATTCTTATTATTTTATTAATACAGAAGCACCTGATACCAAAGATTTTTTCATGATTCGTAAATGCCCATTAAATAGGAACAAAAGTGGGTTTTTGATTGTATTACTTAACCAAATCTTCGACCCTGAATTAATATCAATGATATTAAATTGCCAAAGTAATCAAGATTTTGATAAATTTTTTGTGAGAATCTTGGATACCTATACAATAGACAGAAAAATATTAAATTATACTAAGCTTGTTAAAGCAGAAAATGACATTTCAGACTTACCATTACATAATAAAATCATAAATAATATGCAGCTTACTGTAAAAGAAGTAAAAGAAGTAAAAAATAGTATAAATTATATTGATAAAAATAATTATACTGCTCTTGATTACGCTTTATCTCTGAAAAAATTAGACTATATCAGCCCACTATTAGAGTTTGGTGCAGTATTTTCACAAAATATATTTAATGATCAGGTAATAAGTAACGGCAATTTTAACATATCCTATGTGTTTTCCAATCAACATAAAAATATAACATTAGGAAAATCTTTTCATACATATAAATGGCAATCCAATTTCATCAGACAAAGTTTAATGAGTGAAGCAAAACTTCCCTTAATACATGGTGGTTCATTACAATTTTGTTGTGAATCACTCCTGTATGACAAAGAATTTAAACTCTTTTACTCAATCATAAATAGTACTAAAGCTACCGACATAACTGGGGTGGAATTTCTAAAACTATCTATAAAGTTAGGTGCAAATAGATGTGTAAATAAGATATTGAAAGAGAATCTTTTTAGCTTTGAAAATAATAAGCAAACAATACTTAATAAGCTTCTTGAGTATGCAATAAGGTTTAATAACAATACGGCAATCAGAACCCTTATCCACCTCAAAGCAGATATTTATGGGATTAATATAAAATCAGAGAATAATCTTACTCTTGCAATAAAGTATTCTAATGATCCAACTCTCAATTTAGTTTTAAAGTATTTTGATATAAATATGCTGTTACGATCTAAACAAAAAAGGCAATTATATGATATTTTATTTAATGGGACTAAAAATCATACTAATTCAGTTGTTTTGTATCTTATGGGGATTATTTCTAAAAATAAGGTTAACCTAGATAAACTAGATGGATACGGAAAAAACATACTCTGTCAGGCTATTGAGAGTAATAATATTGAAGTATTTAACTATCTCATGAGTAATGACCTTGTTGATATAGAGCAAAGAGTAACAAATGGCCTAACAGCAATTTTTTATACCTTTATTGTAGCTAACCCCTTTATGCTAGATGCGCTAATTAAAAAAGGAGCCAACTTATACCTAAAATCAGACAATGGTTATTCTCTGCTTACTTTTGCCATGAGAGCTAGAAATAAAGAACTATTAAAGATATTGTGTGATAAAATAGATATTTCGAAGTTAGGCTGTAATTTAGATGTTGTTATAAAATATTGTTTAGAAAGGGGCTATGAAGACATTGTAATTGAATTAATTAATTTAAAACCTAGTTGTTGTCTTTTACTAAATTTAGAGGACTTACTTTACACAGCCTGCAAATATGAGTCTGTGAACATAGTAGATAGAATATTAATCTACAATAACCCTTTAAATAATTTTGTTAACGCAACTAGGCAAAGCACAGGAAAAACACCATTACAGATAGCGTTAGATAATGAGAATACTAAAATAGTTGAATTACTAATAATAGCAGGAGCAACAATAGAGTCTAGAGATATTATTAGAGTTAATAAATTACTAAAAGAAAATCTAAAATTTTGGTCACCTTTATATGAAATGGCTCTTAAGAAACAGGAATTTAATTCAAACTATATTAATCATCATAGCGTAAAAGAAAATAATTATGAGAACAATAGAATATTACCTATGCACCTTGCAGCCGCTGTTGGAAATAATCAATTCATGACCTCTTTTTTACAAAATAGTAAAAAAATGTTGCTTAATGAAGAAATACGAGCTCGATCTAGACAAGAAAACAAAGAGCATAGTGCAATAATAAGCCCGTGTGTAAGTATTTTCAAAAAAAATAAAGGTGCGGGTCAGGATGAAATAAAAGAAATTAACAATGAAAATAAAGAGCCAGCAAATTCAAATTTGCTACCAAAGCCATAACTTTAGTACAAACTGTTATAATATCAAATTATAAAAAATGTATTCTCGCATCCCCATCCTGCATATAGCGAAAAATATACGTAAAAAAAACAACTTTATCTTAAAAACAAACATAGTCCAAAACCAAGCACTATAATAGTAATACATGCATGGATAATAATGGGTATATAAATGGCAGATATGATTTTAATAGAAGAGAGCGCAATCGATAGACTTCCTAGTGTTTTTCGAGATCATCAGCATACAGATATTGATACAAAAGACACTGCCAGAAAAAATTTTATAAACGTTTTAAATGAAATTCCTGTAAATGATCAGAATAAATTAGACAAAGCTATAGATGATTTTTTAATTGAGAAAACTGACTACACAAAAATTGGTATTGCATCACAAACTGAGTATAAAAGTTCTTTATCTCAATGGGTAAAAGTTGAAAATAATAAGTATAAAGATATAACAGATGATGATGTTATAGCTTATAACGGAGATCAATCAAAAAAAATTCATAATAAAATTATCAATGCACAACAAAACTTTGCAAAAAAAGTAACAGACTTGGTTGAAAATTCAATACCAGGGCCATCGCCAGAAGATTTACAAAATGCCGAGGAGCAATTAAAACTCATTGAGGATACATATAAAGGCAAAAGAGAAATGGAGCTATCAAGTGTCTTATATTTTGGAATGCCTATTGCTCAAGCAGGTCCAACACTTTCGATCATAAGTGCTGCTGCGGCTGGAGCAATGTTATTTCTAACTCCAGTAGTTATTTTAGCTTACTCTCTAACATATACTGTTAATAATATTAAACATGAAGGTAGCTATACATTTAATAGCAAACTTTTGATAGGATTAAGTGCTTTAGCTCTTGCAACAACCGCATTAGCATTCGTATCATTTGCTGGTATAACATTACCGATAACTGGGCCTGCCATAGTTGGTATCGCCTCAACTATCAATTTTGGTCTTTTTTTATGGTCATTCAAACTAGAAAGTGATAGGAATAATGCAGCAGCAGATTTACTTAATACAAAAATCACTCGTTTAGAGAGCTCTCTTGTGGAGATCACAGATGCCGACCCTAATGCCGAAACGAAAAGAAAGTTAGTGAACCAAAGTATAAAAGTAATGCTCTACCAATATACAGATTTAGTACGCACAATCAAAGCTCCATGGTCAAAACAGACTCATTTGAAAAATCTTGAAAACTTTAAAACCAGTATTGCCCATAGAACTATTAATATTCACATGGGTATAATTGATTTTTCTACGAAGAGAAATTTGACAACGCAAAAAAATACCTACATTGATAATATAAAGGAGGCATTGAAAGAACAAGGAATAAATCCTAACTTGGTAGATGAAATAAAGAATGTTAGGATTGACGATGATGGTACAACTAGTTTAAGAGGCCGGAGTCAAATGAACATGGATGATTTTTTAAAAAAAGCATCTATTGGCGTAGATGGCAAAGTTGATGAGACAAAATATCAGGAACTAAAGAAGATTGTTCAGAGATTTGAAATTGACCGGAATTTAATAACACTTGTAAATAGCAAAAAACAAATGTTTGTTGATGACACCAAAATAGATAAAATATCAATTCA
>JAYYZF010000087.1:0-9811 GCA_036340215.1 Pseudomonadota bacterium
TTGTTGTAAACTTTTTAGCTAAACCATGGAAATTAAGTGAAACTGAGGCTAATACTTGTGCCCCATCATCTTCCAATATTTCTGTTTCTGAGCAATATGGAACAAAATCAGGATACGAACTAACATTTGCAACTAAGTTGTACATATCTTCCTTTATATGGGGTATAATCTTTTCTTTGTAAATAGTTTTCATGTTTAAAGCCATGATTTTAATAGCAAGCAATATTATATTATAGCAGTATAAGAATGAGTAAAAAACCAAAAAAATCACTAAATCAAATAGCTACAAATAAGAAAGCTAGCCACGATTATTTTTTCGATAAAACTTTTGAAGCTGGCATAGCGCTCGAGGGCTGGGAAATAAAAAGTATTAGAGAAGCTAGAGTGCAACTTAAAGAAAGTTATATAATAATAAAAAAAGGGGAAGCTTTTTTAATAGGCTGCCATATTAGTCCGCTTAATTATATTTCCTCTCACCAAAAAGCCGATCCAGTGCGAACTAGAAAGCTACTACTCCACCGAAAAGAACTTAACAACCTTATTGGAGCAGTTAGTCAACAAGGCTTTACTATAGTTCCAGTAAATTTACATTGGAAAAAACATTTAGTTAAAATAAAAATAGCCCTGGGAAAGGGGAAGAAACTACACGACAAGAGAGCAAGTGCAAAAGAAGCAGATTGGCAACGTAGCAAAGATCGACTTGTCAAAGATAAGTAAGTGTAAAATCTAACTAGCCTTGCTTAAAAACCAGTTAGAAGCCAAAAAATCATGCTTGTAAAAACTAAAGTATCTTTTTATTAAGGCAGCGACTGGAATCGAAAAGAACATTCCCCAAATCCCAAATAAATTACCTCCAATTATTAAGGCAAGCATAACACAAAGAGGATTTAGACCAACACTTCCACCTACTAAACGTGGGGTCATAAAAAAGCTGTCTAAGATGTAAGCAATTAAAAATATTACCCCAACTCCAATTATTACCCAATAACTTGCCCCAGTAGCAAAAGCTACAATAAGTGAGCTGAATAAACCTAAGGAGAAACCAACATAAGGTATTAAGCTCAAAAGTCCAGTACATATGCCGATAACAATAGCAAAATTCAAACCGATTATTGATAATGAAAAGCTATAGTAACAAGCTAAAATAGTTGAAATAACTATTTGTCCTCTTAGAAACCCACCCATAACATCGTCTATCGCATCTTCAATAGTAGTAAACATGTTATTATATCGGGCTGGTAACCAAGAACTAATGACCTTATTTATTTCCCTATGGGAAATAGATACGTAGAAGAAAAATACTGGAAATAAGAATATAGAAATTATGCTTAATACAGTATAAATGATATTTGAGAGGGCTGACTGAAATGCCGAACCTACCCAAACTAAAGATTTTGCAGATATATTAGGCATATGAGATTTGATAAATGAAAGTAAGGAAAAGTCATCTAGATCGAAATTAAAACCCTTAGAGGATGCTATACTTACTAAATTTTTAGCAACACCAACAACAAATTGAGGAAAGTCTTCAAGGAAAAACTGTAATTCTGAGACAAGGTTAGGTATGAAAATAAATAAAACTGATAAAATTATTAGTAGAATGAATAATAATATCACGAAAGCGGAATAATGCCTTTTTATACCTATTGCTTCTAGCTTCTCGAATATTGGCAAACAAAAATAAGATAAAACCCACGCAAATAATAGAGGTTTAAGTGCTGTATCAAGCCCGATCAAGCAAAATATTAAAACTAAAAGCCCTGCTCCCAAAAAAAGCCAAATAGATTTATTATCCATAACTAGTCTACCCACTAAAATACTTAAATTTTAGTTTAAACCAAACTATTTCACATAACAACAAAGCGTATGAAAATTATTCTTGAACTTATAAAAGTTTTTTTCTAAATACAACTTAACTTTAAACTTAACCTATAATATGTTAATATTTATAGATATGGGGGTGACTGGATTCGACGCGAGTTGCATTGCCCTAGGAGCATGTCGAGCAGGTAACGCCACTCGTTAAAATGCATTACAAACAATAGTTGCAAATAACTCAACTAAACCAGTCGCAGTAGCTGCTTAAGCTACTTATGCTGCATTTATAGCAGCCGACCCATTGCCTGCTAAGTGCCGGTTATTAGTTTGTTCTTCGGAACAGCGCAATGGTCATACTTAATCGGATCGCAGTAGAGTTTTCTTGTGGCAAAGCTGTTAAATTTAACACAAGACCGCTTAAGTAGGTCCTGTCTATTGGAACTGCTTAAGTTAAAACGTAAATAGACTAAACATGTAGTGCCGAAGGTTGTGGGCTTACGGACGCGGGTTCAATTCCCGCCACCTCCACCATTATTTATTTCATGCAAATAATTTTTTAAGTAAAAAGATAGCAAGAATTTTTTACACGCTCATATACTAACCACATTATTTATTCTCATAATAAAAACTCTCAAAATTAAGAGAAAGAAATATGACTTAAATTATAAAATTTTTTCATCTTACTAGTGAAAATAGTTTGACTAGATGATTTTTTTTATCTAATTTTATATGGTTTATATCATTAATGGACAAAATAATCATATGAAAAAATCTATTGTATTTTTTGAAGTAAAGGGTGGAAACGATAAAAATAAAGATGGGCTTAGGGGAGATACAATGCCTATGATATCTGCATTAAAAAAGAAGGGATGGCATGCAGAACAACTTTTTTATAGCAATAGCGATAAAGAAAAAATATTAAAATACGTAAAAGAAAATTTTTCCGGTTATGTTAGCAGAATAAACCCAGGAAACATTAAAGATGGTGAAGAAAATTATATGTCTTTACTGCAATCACTTACAGATTTTGGTCTGAAAGGTTTTCCAGATCCAAAAACAATGACCAACTTTGGCTGTAAAGGTTCTTTAGTAAAACTTGCTGATTCAGATTTGGTTCACAGTGACACTTATGCCTATTATAATAAAGAAGATTTCGCAGAAGGTCTTGCCATGACATTGTCATATGGGGAAAGAGTAATCAAAAAAAATAGAGGATCTGCTGGAGAAGGCATTTGGCGTATTCAGGTCATTGGCGATAACAACCCTAGAGGGATGCCTTATCCTTTAGACACTATGGTTAAGTGTACCGAAGCTGTAGACAACCATATTGAGGAAATGAGTTTAGGTAATTTCATAAACTATTGTGAGAAGTATTTTGAAGATTTAGGAGCATCTATTGTTGATATGCGCTACCTTCCTAGAATTATGGAAGGAGAAGTGAGGATATTACTCGTTGGATCTGAGCCAATTTTTGTAGTTCACAAAAAACCAAAAAAATCAATTCATGCATTCTCGGCAACCCTTTTTTCAGGAGCTAATTATCGATACGACTCTCCTCAAAAATGGCAAAAACTTGTTGATATGTTTAACAGAAATTTAACTAAAATGAATGAAAAAATAGGAGTTAAAACTTCTCCTCTTTTCTGGACAGCAGACTTTATACTAGATATAGATAACAATAAAGAAGATATTTTTATATTAAGTGAAATAAATTGCTCATGTGTTGGATTTACAAGTAACCTTGATCTAGGGATACAAGATATCATTGCAGATAAGATTATAGAATCATTTGCGTCGTAAAGATATAATTACCCTGTAAAATAGTCTTTGATTCAAGAAACTAATATTTAGATAGTAGCTAAAAAAATATGAATCAAGAATTATCTTTAATAAACTTTTTATAAACATAAAAAGCAGGCATTTTCCTCAGAGTATCGCCACTGTCATCAACTAAACCATAGCCTGGCGCGATTAATTGGTGCCAATACAATCTCTTGACAGCCTTTGTATTCTTAACGATTTCATGATAATCCAACATATATTTAGCGTAAACCTCCTCTGAAACACTTGTTTCTTCAGACGCCCCAAGAAGAGGCTTCACTCTATTCTTATAAAAAGATTTCAATGCTGAAACTTTATATCCATATAATATTGGACTATACTTTCCTTTGCTCAATAAAGGCCAATTTACTTCGCTTATGTATATATCGTCAGAAGATTTTCTTGACAACTTACTTATAGCATATAAAAGCTTTACTTTGTTCTTGGTATCGAAAAAGAATAGCTGTTTATTATAAGGTGAGCCTCTCCTATCAACATAGAGAAGACTAGAAATAGCATTGTACTTGACTTTGTAGAGGTTAAATAAACTTCTTACAGAATTAGAATATTCGAAATCTATAACACTTGGCCCAATCAGTTTTACTCCCTTGAACTCTGCATCTCTTATTCTTTGAATAACTTTGTAAAAACGCAAATATTCATCTACACCAAAAAAACCCCATTTTGAGCGATTAATTGCATTTCAAACTTGAAATTCACTAACATATGGAGAAAAAGCTTGGAATATTATTCTAATATTTTTACTCAAAATATCATGATTCTCAATATTATCTCTATCCTGTAAAATATTTAAAACTATAGATATGCTTCTATCTTGCTCTTTGAACTTTTTTACAAATGATAAGTATTTGGTAATATTATGCACTTCCCATAGTGGCATTCTTATTAATAAATTCTTTACGCCAAGCTCCTTTACTAATTCGAATTGAGACTCACCTTTATCAACATTAACACCAATGCCATAAGAAGTAGTTTTATTAGGCTTGAAAAACATCTCGCATCGTAAAAGAATTATTTAAGTTATTAGATACAAAGTAACTTTGCCTAAGAAGATAATTTTTATATGTTTCTCGATATAATACAGGATCAGGACATAATACTCCCAAATCAAGTAATTTTAGAGAATTATAATACGAACGTTTTGCTTTAGAATCTCTAAAATATCTATATATTATGCCATTTAAAATATGAGGAACTTTAAAAGATTTAATCACCAATTCTAGATCATCATATACTGTAATTTTTAGCTCATTTCTCCCTTTATATATAAAACTTTCTATAGATTCATAATTTTTTATTGTATCATCTAATTAGGTATATTTTTCATATTTAGGGTTAAATTTATATTTTGAGACTGACATATAGATCCATAAATAAAATAAGCATTGAGATCATCATAAAAATAAATTACCTAATAAGACAAATCAACGTTTAATTTTTAATATCAGCATTTTTCTCTTCGTCGGACTCAAATAATCAAGAAAAGTTTTCCCGTTTAAGTAATCTATCTCATGCTGAATTACCCTAGCTAATAAACCAGCTGCACTCATGTTTTTTTTCACACCAAATTCATCGTAGTATATTAATTCTATATTAGCTGGTCTTTTTATTTTGGCTTTTATACCAGGAAATGAAAGTGATGCCTCCATCATTACTGAGGTTTCATCCGAGAAACTAGTTATTTCAGGGTTTACTAATTTATAAAGTTGTTTTTTACCTGATTCTTGTATATCCACAACTACTAACTGCTCTAGAATACCTAACATATTAGCACCTATACCTAGGGCTTTATGGTGATATAAAGTATCAGTCATATCTGATAATTTCTGCTGTAACTTATTATCAAAAGTAGTAACTTTAGATGCTTTCTGTTCAAAAATAGGATCTGGGCCAAAAACTAAATTTAAAATCGCCATCATACACCATTTGAATTAAGACCTTGCTTTAGAGGGAAGAATAAGAGCTGTTGCTGAAAACAGCAAGAAACAGGAGATAAGAATATGTGTAGTTAATTCAGAATAGCCAAACATTACTAACATAATTACCGAAGTAATTGGAATAAAGTAAGCAATATTAGTCATTACTATTGGACTGCTATTTTTTACAGCAAAATCCCAAGCTTGGTAAGCAAGACTTTTAGACAAAACACCTATTACTGATAAATATAGAAATTCCTGGAGTGTTGGAAAAACAGAGATCTCGAATATAAAGTGTAATCCAAGAATAAATGGTGCCCCAATACCAGCATAAAATCCCATAAGTTGTGAAGGATTATCACAGTTTTTTGTGAAGATATTATAAAAAGCCCAACTAATTGCAGCTAAAAAAGTTAGAGTATAGCCAAAGTAATAAAACCCCCTCATGTTAATAGAAAATAAATTTTCTAAATGAATAGAAAGCAAAGCACAAAAACAGAGAATTATAACTAATATTTTTTTGAAAGTTAGATGATCTCTTCCAAGGAAAATATTTGTTAATATCACAATAATTGGCCAGACATACATAATTATCTCAACGTGGACAGGAGGAGAATATTTAAAAGCGCTAATGTATAAACATGCTGTTCCAGATATTGCAATTGTACCAAGGACAGTATGTTTTAAATCAAAAGAACTTAAGCTGAGTGTAAAATTAGTCAGATAAAATATTATAATACTACTAAAAAAACCAATCACCAGTGCAAAAGACAAAATTTCTAGAGGGGGTATTCTAGCTAAGTTTAAAATCACAACTGGCATCATAGCCCAAACTAAAGCTGCAAAAATACCGCTCATAAATGGCGCATATTTAGCTATGTGTTCAAAATTTGTATTAATTTTTATGGCAATAATGGATCCTCTAATGTCATTAGGGAGGTATTACCTCCAACAGCTGCTGTGTTAATTGTCAGGGTTCTTTCATGACACAAGCGCTTCAAGTAATTTGGCCCACCAGCTTTTGGCCCGGTTCCAGAAAGTCCTTCACCACCAAATGGCTGCACTCCGACGACTGCACCTATGATATTCCTATTTATATAGATATTACCAACATTTACTTTATTTTTTATGTAAAGCGACTTTGCATCTATTCTTGAATGAACACCAAATGTCAAGCCAAAGTTAGTTGCATTGATATCATCAATAATATTGTCTAAATCTTTCATCTTGTATTTGATAACATGAAGAATAGGCCCAAATACCTCTTCTTTCAAAAGCTTTATAGAGTCAATCTCATATGCACGTGGCATAAAAAATGTACCCTTGCCATGATCTGACTTTGGTGTTACACCAAAAATAAATTTTGCATCTACTGTTTCTAAGTACTCTAAGTGTTTATCCAGAAAACCTTTAGCCCTCTCGTCAATAACTGGCCCTACATCAGTTTTTAAGTAGAGTGGATTATCTACTACTAATTCCTGCATTGCACCTGAGAGCATACTTATTGTTTTATCAAATACTTCCTCTTGAATATATACTACTCTTAATGCTGAACATCTTTGACCAGCACTACGAAAAGCCGAATCAACAATATCAGTTACGACTTGCTCAGTGAGTGCAGTAGAATCTACTATCATGGCGTTCATACCCCCAGTTTCTGCAATGAGAGGGACAATTGGCCCATCTCTTTGTGCTAGAGTATTATAAATAGATTTTGCAGTATTATTTGAACCAGTTAACATTACGGCATCAACTCTTGAATCTGATACTATTGGTTGACCCGAAATATCACTAGGACCTGGCAATAATTGAATAACGTCTTTTGGGACACCCACTTCATAGAGAATTTCAATAAACTTTGTTGCTATAATAACAGTTTGAGAAGCTGGTTTTGCCAAAACAACATTTCCAGCAACCAATGCAGCTGATAGTTGCCCACAAAAAATTGCTAAAGGAAAGTTCCATGGGCTTATACAAAAAACCACACCACGGGCATGATAACTAAGTTGATTTAACTCGCCAGTTGGACCTGGTAATTTAACTGTTGCTAAGTCCTTTACTGCAGATACGGCATAGTACCTGAGGAAATCAACTGCCTCCCTTACTTCATCAACGGCATCCTGCCACAGCTTTCCTGCTTCTTTAATAGCAATTGCAATAAATAGCGGAGCTTGTTCTTCAAGTTTATCTGCAGCTAAATTTAAGAACCTGGCTCTATCTGCAAAACTTAATTCTTGCCAGGAACTTTTCGCAGAATTTGCATTTGATAATGCCAGGGCAACCAAGTCTTCATCTACTTCATGATAAAACCCAATTAGCTCATCTCTGAAGGCTGGATTAGTTATTTTTACTTTGTTCAATTTTTTTCTTTTACACTTAGAATTAGCAACTAAAGGAAAGTAAACATCTTGTTCTAGGAAATCAACATCCATCTGTTTTGCTAATATCTTGACTTCTCTTATGTCAGATAAATCGTAACCAAATGAATTTTTTCGCTCTGGGGAATAGAGGTCTCGAGGTAATGGAATATTGGGATGATAAGAATTTGCACAACTAGCTGCTATCTTGGCAGGATCAAATAAAATTTTTTCTACAGGTATTTTTTTATCAATAATCCTATTAACAAAACTTGTGTTTGCTCCATTTTCAAGCAGACGCCTGACTAAATATGGCAAGAGTTCTTTATGATTACCAACTGGAGCATACATACGGCAGTAAGTATTATCTACATTTCGTAAAACACTATCATAGAGTGATCTGCCCATACCGTGTAAACATTGAAACTCAAAATCATTTCTTGATCCGTAAATTTCAAGAATAGCTGCAACTGTATGGGCATTGTGCGTTGCAAACTGCCCATAAAAAGAATCGCCAGCCCCTGCGATTTTAAAAACACAAGCAAGAAAACTTACATCTGTATTAAATTTTCTAGTAAAAACAGGATAATCACTAAAACCCATCACTTGTGACTGTTTAAGTTCAGTGTCCCAATAAGCACCTTTAACAAGTCTTACTAAAATTTTTGCATGATACTTGTGGGATAATTTTTCAAGATAATCTATCACGAATATAGCCCGCTTCTGATAAGCTTGTATAGCTAACCCAAAACCTCCCCAGGAATTTATATCATCTTGAGAAAAAACTCTACGAAATATTTCTAGTGATAGCTCGAGTCTTTCTGATTCTTCAGCATCGAGCGTAACAGTGATGTTTGCTTCCTTAGCCATTCGAACTAGGACTAAAACCTTTTCAGATATTTTTGGTATACAATTATGGTATTGAGATACTTCGTAACGTGGATGTAATGCAGATAATTTTATTGATATACCGGGCCTAGATAATAAGTCACCATCAGCATCATCTTTAAGTGCTCGTATAGATTCCTTGTACGACTCGAAGTACTCTTCGGCATCAACTGCAGTTTTAGCTGCCTCGCCAAGCATATCATAAGAGTATAGATAATCTTTATTAGACTTCTTATTAGCACGGATAATAGCTTTTTTTATAGTAGTACCAAGGATAAATTGCTCACCAAGCAGACACATCGCTTGTTTAACTGATTTTCTAACAACAGGCTCACCTAATCTACCTATGAGATTTTTTAATATTACAGCTCTATCTTTTTCATGCAGTTTTTTATCATAAATTTTCCCAGTAAGAACAAGGCCCCATGTTGCGGCATTCACTAGCCATGATTCGCTATTACTACTGTAATCTTGCCAGTTAAGATTAGTCAGCTTATCCTTAATAATTGCATCCATGTTACCTTTATCTGGAATACGCAACATAGCTTCAGCCAGGCACATTAGAGCAATACCCTCTTCACTTGACATATCGTACTGAATGAAGAATGCATCAAGTCCAATCCCACCTAAACGTGTTTCTCTAACTCCGCGTATTAGTTTTTCAGCAACTTCATGAATACTAGACCTTTGGGTCTCATTAAATTTTACTATACTCAACAATATAGCCATCAACTCATTTTCATTTGCACGATAATTTTTTTGCATAATCGTGCTTGAATCTGTCCAGTCGTTAAATTGCTGCTTAAAATTTTTCATCCAAACTCCTTTTAGGATTAAAACCTTCCCAAGAATAGAATCTAAGGAACCAAAAAAACTTTGTTATCAACTTGTTATATATTAACTGCTAATTATATTTGAAAATAAGATAACATATGAGTTTAACATTTTACAATGATTATCTTCTCCTTGATTTTAAGAACTATAATGATA
>JAYYZF010000088.1:0-4408 GCA_036340215.1 Pseudomonadota bacterium
TCTATAACATGCATTTTGCAAGTATAAATATAACAGAAGAAAATGATCTTTTGAGAAAAATAATAAATAATTATTCTAAAAATCCTAAGAAATACAGTGAATACATAAACGTACTTATCCAACTAATATTATCAAGAATAATAATATTACTAAATGAAAGAGGTAGTAAGAGAGCTCAATCGCTAGCAAACATATCAGGATCAGGAAAAAATGATTTAATTAACACCATTTTTAAAAATCTTGACCAAGAACAACCGTGTGTGATCACAACTATATGTAATTGGTCGCAGGATCAACTAAATATTGATATTTCACGCGATGATATTCAAGAAATATATGATAAAGTTAATCTTATTTGGAATGTTATAACAGCCGGTGAATTCAATGGGAATCATCTATCTTCAGGGGCACCTCATTTAGATGAATTTATATTTAAGGGGAGCTCTAAAGGTAACTTCGAAGTAGTAAATGGTAAATTATCTGTAGAAGCAGCTAGACTCTTTTACCTATCAGGTTACTCTCATACAAGAAATATGAGCGGTTATCAGGACTTGATTAATGTAACTGTATATGACTTTAAGGATAATAGTGATTTTTTCCAAGTACTGCGCCTCCAAGAGCCAACAACACCTCAAGATAAACTAACAGCCCTACTTCAGGATTATTTAGATTCAAATAAAGATAGCGAAATAGACTTAGATATAATCTCAAACATATTACCAGTAATGGACAACAATAATAAAAATATTTTTTCTGAAAGAGTTAAAGATTTAGTACTGATAAGATACAAAATGGACTCAGGATGCAAAAATAGTATAAGAAATATAGTGCCTCACTTAAATATTGATCATCAAAAAAACATTACTAGTCAATATCCAGAATTACATAAAAACTCTATTTTTCTCAACCCATGTTTCTTAAGCGCCAGTATTTCCATATCATGTTTTTTGGGCATGCTATTTTCCTCAATGTATTCTAGCACTGCAGCCAACTTAATTAGTAAAATAGTAAGCTTAAAAATGGCTACCGTATCAGGGCTACCAATATTGCATATTCTAATTATTTCAATACTATTATTTTCTCTGCTCACCCTTACTCTAAAATTTATATCTAAAAGGCCACCAACTGAGATAAAGCATATGACTGATATAAGACCAGAGGCTGGAACAAAACTTATGAGTGAATATGGTGGTATAAATATAAATACGACTGAAGTAAATGCACACAATAGATATGATAGTAAAAAAAAGGCAGCCAATATCGGGCTTGAGAGATTAACCAGTTATAGTTGAAGACATTGACTACAAAAAATATAAACATTAAAATTTATACTTGTAAATAGGAGTAAATCTATATGGCAAATGACACTACAAAGACAGTTCAAGAAACTTTTAAATCTCCATACTTGAGTTGGAACTCTGATGCAAGCGATTTTGCTGTTTTTGCCCCTATTATTTGGCATGATAAAATTGCCCTCAGCAATACTTGCCAATCGGGAAATGCATGGAAGGAGTTTACGAATGATTTTAATATGCCTGATAAACCCCCCTCAATAAAAACTGTATTAAGACATATTTCCAAATCAGCAAGGGTCACTGAATACGTAAGAACAAAAGCATCTAATTACCTAAAATATATTGATTTATGCACGGACCCATACCTGAAATTCGACCAACTATTCAAACCGAAAGTAGGTCAAAATAACATGCATGCCATAAACTTTCTCCCCCATAGGACTCATTGCCTACAAAGAACAGAAAATATTCCGGTAAAAAACAAGTTTGTTATAAATAGCAGCTTAGAAACTGACTTCATAGCCACATTAAAAGAGAAAAGCTTTGAATGTTGCAAAAAAGTTGACACTAAAACAGTAAAAGAAAATTTCAAAAAAGAAGTTCTTGAGAGAGTGTTTGCTAACAAATTTTATGTTGATCATATTACTGATAAAGCAGATAGGCTTGCAGTATTTTATTTCCACATGATGGAAATATATAAAGAAAAAACCAATAATAACAAAAAGATTTTAACATTCTCTGATTTAGGCAGCACTGCAGGATATGAATTTCCTATAGCTTTTGAATCTGCATCTTCCGAAAAACTAATTTTTAAAAGAGTTCAGTCAGATGATATAGAAAAAATTGAAAATGGCGAACAAAAGGTTGAGCTTAACATTTGGAAAATAGGACATGGTAAAGCTAAATCTCTCCTTGTAGAAATTTGGAATAATTATTATGAACTGAGTAAACTTGATGATAATGAGATTATGGATACCTTGATAAATTCTCATTTCCCAGTGAATGGCTTCAGAACTCCAAGTAACGATTTACTAGCACAAATGATTGATGTTTTGGGAAACAATGATTGCACAGCTAAGGAACATATTAATATTTTAATCCAATTAATAGTTTCACAGATAAGTTTTCAACTAAAAGACACTGGTAAACGTAAAGAATATCTGAGCAACTGGTGGACTCAAAACTACAGACTCATAAAAGAACAGATAGTATCTCATGTGGAGAACCAAGATTCCCATTGTATCATAAGATCTTTGTGTAATTTCTATAATAATACGGCGAGCAATTATGAAAAACTATATGAGGATGATATCACCACCATAATTAACAATACGAAACATATTTGGGAAACTTTGACTAGTGGTTTATATAGCACTAACCCAAAGGCAAGAGGCGTTATGGATCATTTGGATGAATTATTATGCCTTGTCAGCACTCCTGGATGATATGTCCAACACGGCCTCAATTTATCGTGCGAATTATCAATTCTAACAGCTAATTTAGTAAGTAACATACAATCTCAAGAATATGCACGCGAAATGTTAAAAACAATGGGAAACTTTAAGAAATTACCAGAAAATAATCATTACTCGATGTTAACCAAAAATACAAATTACAAAATTTACAGAGCAATATTAATACCACTATTAATAATTTTAAGCTGGGTTGGGTTAGTATATTCTAGTTATTTATCAAATCAGATGTTCTCATTATTAACTTACGGCAACCTCATTAACTTAGGCCTCGTAGGTAACCTACCGATGTGCCAAGCATTTGTAGTAGTTTTTCTCAGTACGTGTTTAATTAGTGCTTTAGTAGGATGTATAAAATTATTGTTTTCAAATGGAACTGGTCCTAGTAGTCCAACACCAGGTGGTGGATCTGGAGGTATAGCGCCTATTTTAAGTAATTCCTTAACTTACCCTAAAACTAATAGTAGTGTTGGTCTAAGTATACCTAGTAATGAAGATGGTTGGTATAACTACGATAATACACTTGATTTTGATAGGGGTATCAAATATACAAGTTGAAATACTAATCCAATATATATGGGGTAAAAGATAACTTTAACATTCAAGTAATACATAGAATAGAGAGAAATATAAAAGTGAAATTATACCAACATATAAAGTTTATAGATAATGGAAATGACTTCATAGTCATGGCCCCTATAGTTAGATCAAATGGCATATCCATAGATAATACCTGTGGTGCAAAAAATGCATTTCAATCTTTTCTAGGGACATCTAACAAAGGAAATCAGGGTGGCACTGATATATACAACTCATTAAGAAATATAATAAAAGACAATGAAGAAGAATCCAAGAAAAGGCATGAAGAAGGTCTACCCCAAAGACACATTTACTTAAAAGCAGTTGAGTATCTAAAATTTATAGAATCTATGAAAGTAAAACTAGATAAATTTTCCAGTGACAATTGTGAGTTTAAAAAAATTGATAAATCAAACTTACATACATTAAGACTTGGAGTGAGTGTAGCTTCTCAGGAATTATCCTTTCCTAGACAGACAATCTCATTCAGAGGTTTTGATCTCACTAGCAGAATAGGAAAAAGTCAAATTTTTAATATTTCAGGGGAATCAGAAAGTAAATCTAACGTTTTAGATATGCTACAAAAACATTTTTCAGATCCCTTAATCTCTCAAGAAAATTCTCCAGTATCTAACAATGATGAAAGTGAAGTAAGCCATATTTCTGTACTAATAACAGAGTTTGAATCTTTTTATCAAATGCAACATCCAAAAAAAATTAAGCTTACAGCACCTACTTTAGAAAATTTAGATAGTATAAGTAAACTAGCCACTGAAGCTGAAGTTCTGAAAAAGCCCTTATGGAAAATAAGTAAAGAACCTTGCATTACCTACAAACATGATTTAAGTACTGGTGGTCTCTATAAAAGTGTCTCAGACAAAGATGTATTTGTAGTTAATAGAGAAGCTGTAAAAGTTCTTTGCAGCTATTTAAAAGATGTTCTTTTAGTAGATCTTAATACAGCAGATAAGTTTGAGATCATAACATACATTATCAACATCTTTCGGTTTAACATACAGGAATTAAAGCCAACTAACGATCTCTTTATGAAAATATTCAATT
>JAYYZF010000089.1:0-4459 GCA_036340215.1 Pseudomonadota bacterium
CTTTAAGACTTCATATATTTTATTTTTTATTTCATTGGTAATGTTATCAACAATATCTCTACATTCTCCTTCGACCATAAGCCTTATTTTCGGCTCAGTTCCTGAGGCTCTTATTAAAATTCTTTCTCTTTTTGAGACAAACTTATCTGTGTTTTTTATTATTTCTTGCAACTTTTGGCTATTAAATGCGGATGTTGGGTTATTACACGGTATCGCAATTAGATTTTGAGGGTATTTTTCAAACCCTTTGAGTATATCACTTAAACTGTTATCTTGAGTTAACATTGCATTAATAACTAGTAAAGATGTTATAATTCCATCACCACTATTGGTTTTTTTTAGGTTAAGAACGTGTCCAGATGGTTCGCCTCCCAAAAACCAATTTCTATTATTAAGCTCTCTCATTATATGTTTATCACCAACACTAGCTCTTGTAAACGGGATGTTCATACTTTCCAATTCTTTTTCAAGAGCAAGGTTTGTCATTACTGTACCAACAACACCTGTATTTAATATTTTTTTTCGTTGGTATAAATCTTTTGTAAGAATATAAAGTATAGAATCACCGTCAACTTCATTGCCAAATTCATCAATCATGATTGTACGGTCGCCATCTCCATCGAAAGAGATACCGATATTCGCATTACTTTGTTTAACTTTCTCACATATATCAGCAAGATGAGTAGATCCACAGCCACTATTTATATTAAAGCCATCTGGATTATTGCCCAAAACAATTACATTTGCGCCAAGCTCTCTGAAAACCTTTTCTGCTATATGATAAGTAGCGCCATTAGCACAATCTAGAACAATTTTTATACCTTTAAGTGATTTATTACTTAAAAACTTACTTTTACAAAACTCGATATATCTATCTGGAGCACCATTTATTCTGGTAGCTTTACCAATTTTATGTGGAGCAACCATTTGTAATTTCTGGTCCATGTAGTGACTAATTTTTTTTTCAATTTGTTCACTTATTTTGAAGCCATCATGACCGAAAACTTTTATCCCATTATCATAGTAAGGATTGTGCGAAGCGCTTATCACAACACCTGCGCCACAGCGGAAAGTTGAGGTAAGATAAGAAATAGCGGGTGTTGGCATTGGTCCTAAAAGACCTATATTTATACCTGCTGATACTAGGCCAGATTCTAATGCTGATTCTATGAGGTAGCCAGAAATCCTAGTGTCTTTTCCTATGATTACATCATTAAAATTCTGTTCTTTTAAGGCCATTCCTGTAGCCCAGCCTAACTTTAGGATAGTCTCAGGATTCATTAGACCATTACCAATTTTATCCCTGATACCATCAGTGCCAAAATAATTTTTTTGCATAATTTATAACTCTTAGATAAGTGAAACTTCCTTACATACTTTTAAGGCATCAACAGTTGCTGCAACATCATGAGTTCTTATAATAGATGCTCCATTCGTGTATGCAATTACATTTGCTGCTATTCCACCGAATAGTCTTTCCTCGACTGGTTTTTGTAAAATATCCCCAAGCATAGATTTCCTAGATATACCAACTAATATTGGTAAATTAAGTTCTTTAAATTTACCTAATTTACTTAGAATAGTGAGATTATGCCTTAAATTTTTACCAAAACCAAATCCTGGGTCTAGACAGATTCTATTTCTATCGATACCAGAATCTACACATGTTTTTATTCTACTTATAAAAAAATTATATATTTCATCTATTACATCAGTATATTTAGGCATAACTTGCATATTAATAGGTTTATTTTGCATATGCATTAGGCATACTTTGATATCCTTATTGCTTAAATATTCTATGCTCTTCGTATCACTTAAAGCTGATATATCATTTATCATCCAAATGTTTTTCTTAATTACTTCATGAATTACTTCTGCTTTATAAGTATCGATAGAGATTTTTATATTGCCAAAGTTACTATCTATAGCATCCAGTATAGGAACTATTCTACTAAGTTCTTCATCAGAAGATATTGCTTTAGCTCCAGGCCTTGTCGATTCACCACCAATATCAATTATGTCGGCACCTGAACTAACCATAACTTCAATTTGTTTTAGGGCATCGCTGGTATTTTTGAATTTACCACCATCGGAGAATGAGTCGGGAGTAACATTAAGTACTCCCATTACCTGATAATTTTTATTCATCAATAGTTTTATCTAATGGTATAACCTTAGCTTCGCTTTTATCTACTGTATCTACTACTTTCTTTTTTACCGTAGTCTTTTTTGCTCTTGGCTTACGCTTTGTAGGTTTAGTGCCATTTTCAGCTGGAGGTTTTGGTTCCTTCCCCGCCATAATATCCTGAATTTGGTCGTCATCAATGGTTTCAAACTTAATAAGTGCATCAGCCATGGCATGCAGCTTATCAATATGATCATGTAATATCTTTTCTGCATACTTGTAGTTTTTATCTATAATCTTGGAAACTTCATTATCAATTTTTCTAGCAGTTTCTTCAGAAAAAGCTCTAGTTTTACCTATTGACCTGCCTAGGAAGACTTCTTGTTCATCTTCAGCATATAGAATTGGTCCCAATTCATCGTTGAGTCCCCAGCGAATAATAATATTTCGAGCTATTTCGGATGCTCTTTCAATATCATTTGAGGCACCAGTAGTTACTTTACCTTTACCAAAAATCATTTCTTCAGCTATTCTACCACCATAGAGGCTACATATCTGACTTTCAAGTGCTGTAATAGTCATACTGTACTTGTCTTCTTCAGGTAAAAACATCGTAACGCCGAGTGCTCTTCCTCTGGGAATAATACTTACTTTGTATACAGGATCATGCTCTTTTTCTGCAAGTTCTAAGCCAACAATTGCATGCCCAGCTTCGTGATAAGCGGTTCTTCTTTTATCCTCGTCGTTCATTACCATTGTGTGGCGTTCGGAACCCATAATAATCTTGTCTTTAGCTTTTTCGAACTCTAGCATTGAGACTTTATTCTTATTAGCTCGTGCTGCGAATAGAGCAGCTTCGTTAGCAAGGTTAGCAAGATCTGCACCTGAAAATCCAGGTGTACCACGTGCAATAATTCTAGGTTCCACATCTTTGTTTGTTGGCATATCTCTTATGTGAACTTTAAGAATTTGTTCTCTTCCTTGGATGTCAGGAAGTGGAACCGTTACTTGTCTGTCGAATCTACCAGGTCTTAGTAAGGCTGGGTCAAGAACGTCAGGCCTATTAGTAGCAGCCATGACTATTACTCCTTCTTTGCCCTCAAAACCATCCATTTCAACTAAAAGCTGGTTTAAAGTTTGCTCTCTTTCATCGTGTCCACCACCAAGACCGGCGCCTCTATGTCTTCCAACTGCATCAATTTCATCAATGAATATTATACATGGAGCTTGTTTCTTTGCTTGATCAAACATATCTCTTACTCGTGATGCACCTACACCAACGAACATTTCAACGAAGTCTGAACCAGATATAGTAAAGAATGGTACATTCGCTTCGCCAGCAACTGCTTTAGCAAGTAAAGTTTTACCTGTTCCTGGACTTCCAACTAGTAAAGCTCCACATGGAATCTTCCCACCAAGTTTTTGGAATTTTTTTGGATCTCTAAGGAAATCTACTAACTCTTGAACTTCTTCCTTAGCTTCTTCAACTCCAGCTACATCTTTAAATGTAACTCTATTTTGGTCACCCATGAGCATCTTTGCACGACTTCTACCAAAAGACATCGGATTTTTACCACTACCACCGCCTTGCATTTGACGCATGAACCATAGCCAAACCCCGATTAGGAGTAACATTGGGAACCAACTTATTAAAATTTGAAGAAGAAAGCTTTGTTTTTCTGGTGCTTTCCCACTTACATCAACGCCTTTATTTATAAGTTCGTTTAGCAGGTGGTCATCTTGCATTGGTAAGTAGGTTGTGAATATATTTCCGGATCGGGTTGTTCCAGTTACTCTTTTATCGCTAATAGTAACTTTGCTGATATCTCCTTGTGAAACAGCTTGAACAAACTGTGTGTAAGTTAGCTTGTCAGAACCAGCCTGCTGTGGTCCAAAGTTGCTAAATACTGAAACTAAAATGAGAGGAATTAAGATCCATAATAAAAGTGTTTTTGACTTGTCGTTCAATTTTCTACCCTAAAGTGATGTTTATGTTTGTCCCTGTCAGCTCGAGTGAGTAATAACTAAATCTGCACTGTAGTATTATGAGGACTTTATAAACTAATTTCCACTTTTTTGTTACTAATGGGTAATGGTAAAATAAAATTGCTTAAGCAACAATAAGATAATTTAACAACAAGCACAGTCTTTGCCTCCATTAGTTGAGCTTTTTCTTCCCCAAGCAATCAAATATACTTCTTTTGAATTATCTTTTGAGGATTTTGGTTTTTTGACAATAACTTTAGCGAATTCTTTTTTATACTCTTGAACAAGCAGATCAAATCCAGCTCCTTGAAATACTTTAACCAAGCAGTTGCCATTTTCTTTCAA
>JAYYZF010000090.1:0-6125 GCA_036340215.1 Pseudomonadota bacterium
GATTAATTGGCTTTATATTCGAGCCAGAATTTATATTTATCGCAACATCATCTTGCTGGGAATTACTATTTAGGTCATCAAATATAGTTTCGTCGATATTTAGTCTTGCAGCTAAATATCTAACCATATCATTACGGTCAGAAGTTCTTATAGCAACTAAAAAATCGCGTAAATCCTCAACTTGTTTTTTCTGAGGATCTCTGTAAGCCTGGAGCACATAATCATGATTATCTTTTGAAAATTCCGAAAGCCTCTCATCTATCACATTTTCATCAAGAGACATATCTAATATATCTATAACATCGCCTATAGCTCTATATTTGTAGATATAGTCAACTTCTTCAAAAACATCGACCAACCTTCTATCCACATCAAGTGATGTGGACTTTATATAACGAAAATCTTCTAAACTAGAAACACGAATACCCCCTGCATGATCAAGGTATAAAGATTGTTGCTTAAGCAAATTTTCACTATAATTCAACCCAACAAAACGGCGTGTACGCATGATAGGATTATTATTATCATCTTTTGTAAAATAAATATATAAACAGTCTTCTACATTACCATACATAAAATCAGATCTATCAGTACTATCCCTTACTGATAACTGAGACCATGTTGCAACTGAAGTTTGGGCCTGATTTCGAAATAATTCCTTTCTTAAATCTGGCTGTTCTAGTATTGATTCAAATTTTTTCTGTAACTTATTTTCATCTAAAGTTTCTGCATCCTTTTTTACAATACTGAAGTCATTTGCAATTAGTATGCGTCTCTCCTTAGATGATCTTTGATATCTATTCAAATCTGTAAACATATTCGATTTGATGTATTCTTCTGGTTTTGAACTAACAAGGTTGCTTATGTGTCCAGCAATTAAATCAAAAATATTATTTCCGAGTTTAAATGTTTTTTTATCAGAATATTTAGGCATATTTTTTTCACCATTTCTAAATCTTTTCTAATTATAGTACATAAATAAAAAATATACCTGAATGTTAAGAAAAGTAGAGATAATGTTTCAAAATATTTTAGTATCTTCACATATAATCATGAATAAACGCTCAATACCTACAGCAACACCTGCACATTCTACTAGACCCATACTCATGGATCTTAGAAAATCTTGGTCAAGCTCCATAACCTCTTGACCACTCTCTAATCTATGTTGATTATTATTATGAAAACGCTGTTTCATTTCAGTAGTATCCGTCAATTCACTATATCCATTAGCTATTTCTATACCTGACATATATAACTCAAATCTTTCGGCTATAGTTTTATCAGTAGTAGAAACTTTCGATAATGCGGCCTGGTTAACAGGGAAATCATAAACAAGTAAAGCCTTAACATCTTTTAATTGTGGCTGTATTACTAAACTCATAAGAGCATCTAGATATTCATCTTTACTACTTAAATTAATATCACAACCATTTTTATCCTTAATAATATTTTGTAAATCTTTTCGTGACACCTCATCTATATTAATATTTAAAAACTCGGAAAAAATATCTTTGTAAGTTTTTCTCTTTACTTCTAAGTTTGGGATGAATAATCTGAGCAACTCCACAACTTCAGCCATTAACATTTTGTAATTATAACCTAGTCGATACCATTCTAGCATCGTAAACTCAGCAGCATGAATAGCACTAGCTTCATCGTCACGAAAAGCAGGGCAAATTTGATAAATACAACCACTTCCAGCAACTAAAAGACGCTTCATTGCATATTCGGGTGAAGTTTGAAGAAAGCCGGTAAAATTAGGCTCACAGGAAGAGATGCTGCATTTTATGCTGTTTATATTAGGGTCAGTAACACTGGTCTTAGTAAGTAAAGGAGTGAACACCTCTAAAACATCTTTTTTATAGAAGTAATCTCTTATCTGGCGGATGAAAATTGCTTTTTTCTTGTGTTTATTTATATCTAAGCTTAACTGGCGTAGGGGTAGAGAACTCATACAAACTTAAACTCGAGACATATATTCACCTGTCCTAGTATCAATTTTCAAAATATCACCCGTTTCAACAAATAAAGGTACTTTTATTTCTGTTCCGGTTTCCAACGTAGCATTTTTACTACCCCCGGTAACTGTATCTCCCTTTATACCAGGCTCACACTCCACAACTTTTAAAGTAACAAAGTTTGGTGGCATAATACTGATGGGATTGTCATTCCAAAGTGTAACAACACAAATATCTTGTTCTTTTATCCATTTTTTTGCATCAGATACTAAATCAATATTCATGGAAATTTGTTCAAAGGTTGTCTGGTTCATAAAGTGAAATTCGCTACCATCAGTGTACAGATAAACCATATCTGTTTCCATTACATCTGCTGCTGTTACACTTTCACCAGATTTAAAAGTTTTTTCAAGAACTCTACCAGTTATTAAGTTTCTTAACTTAACTCTATTAAAAGCCTGTCCCTTACCAGGCTTTACAATTTCATTTTCAATGATATTGCATGGATCTCCGTCCAGTATCAGCTTTAGTCCAGACCTAAACTCGTTAGTTGAGTATGATGCCATTTTTCTTTACCCTCTATTTTAGTTTTGCTACTCTTAGGAACTAAATTTCCTAAAAATTAAGATGATGTAATGATATCTCAAAAAGAAGTAAAAAAGCAAAGAGAACAATGGCAAACTGATTTATCTGAATCTTTTCGTTCGCTTTCAGAGTTCTTAAATTACTGTAAACTAGAACCTCAGAGACTTAATATTTCTGAAGAAGCAGCAAAATCATTTAGATTTTTCGTTACTCAGAGCTGGGCAAATAGAATTGAAAAAGGAAATTACAAAGATCCATTATTATTACAAGTACTGCCTGTAAAAGCAGAATTAGATTCAAAACCTGGCTATAGCCTTGATCCACTTGCTGAGCAATCACAATCACCAGAAGCTGGCTTAATTCATAAATATGAAGGTAGAGTTCTTGTTACATTAGCTGGACAATGTGCTATTTATTGTCGCTATTGTTTTAGAAGAAATTTCCCATACAGCGATAATCAATTCAACAAAAATAATTGGCAGAAAATTATAAAATATTTAGAGCAACACTCTGAAGTATACGAAGTGATTTTAAGTGGTGGAGATCCTCTTATATTGCCAGATAGAGTTTTAGAGCAAGTTTGCAGTGATCTTGAAAAAATCAAACATCTACGCTACTTAAGAGTTCATAGTAGAATACCTATTGTACTCCCAAATAGAATAAGTACTAATTTAGTCAGAATATTCTCAAGAACTCGTTTTAAAACAAGTTTTGTTGTACATTCTAATTGTGCCGAAGAACTAGATAATGAAGTAACAGAAAAGCTTGATCTCCTAAAAGTGTCTAAAATAAATCTATTTAACCAAAGTGTTTTACTAAAGGGAATAAACGATAACGCTAGAAAATTGGCTCAACTTAGCCATAAATTATTTGAACACGGTGTACAACCATACTACCTTCATAGACTCGATAAAGTATTGGGAGCAAGCCACTTTTCTTTAAGCAAGTTTGAAGAAAACCAGATAATGACTGAGCTACTTTCATTATTGCCTGGATATTTAGTTCCAAAATTTGTTGAAGAAGTGCCTTTTCAAAATTTTAAAGTGCCAGTAAATATAATTATTAAACAACCCTCAAATCAAGACTAATAGCACTATTTTTTGTAGGTATTTCTTGTTGTTCAATTGTTGGAGAATATCTATACTTACCTATTAAAACTGCTAAAGAAGGTTTATTACAAAACCTGTTATCTTCAAAATAATTAGAGCTCATGGTATCTATTACTATTGTAGCTTTTTGCAATGATCCTCTTAAAATATAGAAGCTATACAAGTCAACTAGGAAGCCTGGATATTGAGTCCTAAAGTCAGAATAAGGTGATTTCTCATCCAAGTATAATAATATAGTTTTTTTAAACTCTATCTCATCCTGTGAAGAGAGTAACGAAAATAACTTAACTTTCTTAAATAAAGCTAAATAATCAAAATTATTACTCATTTTCTTGGATATAATATCACGCAATAAAACCTCTTCAAATTCAATATTGTCAAAATTATTTTTGTGCAATTTCACATAAGTGGCGAGAAGTTCAATAGTTTGCGCAGAAAGCTTAAAGGATCTTAGAAAATACTCCAATCCAAGCTCCCCCAGAAGCTGTCTTGCTAAATTGCTTTGCTTATGAATAAATAACTTTAGTAGCAAGTCACTATTTCCTATTTGTGGCTTAAGGAATAGTTTTATAATTTTATCGCGTTTGCATGAGATTACAAGAGGAGTAAAAATCTGTAGTAGTTCTTCACCAAGTAGAACTGAGCGTTTGTTTAAGAATAATTTCACACTTAGGATATATAACTGAGGGAAAGCATGTAAAACTCTCAATAACTGAGTTTTATCAGAATTTCTTATGGCAGGTAAAAATGATTCTAATAAAGATAACGAGATATTGTTCCCATGCAAGCTTAAAACTAACAAAAGTGCCAAGATGTATGGCTTCTCACTAAATATTTTTTTAAAGTCATTCACTAACCAGATTGAAGTATTCCGCTCAATCAAATTATAGAAAAAACTTAAATCATAACTTATTTTTTTATTCTCATGCTGCAAAGGTGAATAAATAATTTCTTGAGTGAGGGATATTAGACTGGGAGTATTCAATAATACTTGCTTAAAGTCACTATCCTTAAGTTGTGCAATATTCTTAAACAAACCCTGCGACCACTCTCTTGCATACTCATTTTTTTCTAGCACTAATTTTAAAATAGCTACTAATATCTCAGGATACTCTAATGCAATAACACTAGTTGTATCTAAATCAATTGTTTTAAAAAAATGATCGTATTTATCTAGATATGATTTAATACTTTTTTGATCTATTAGTTTATCTTTAGAGATTAATTCTGTAATGCTAGAGTACTTTCTTACCAGGGGAAACCCCGGGCTTGTCACTCTTATTACACTTACTAAAGAAATAGCTATACTCTCAAAAAAAAGGCTTGATAATTCTTTTTCATCGAACTCTACAGCCAAACCTTCAGCATTAACTAAAGGTAAAAATGCATTTTTGAAATCTGCTAAAAATCTTTTCAGCACTGCTTCACCTCAGAATAAATAATCGTTATTTAACCATAAATAATTGCAATAACACTAGAGTTAATTAAAACATTTATCCTAAAATTATATATCTACAAGGATATAATAAATTAGCTGAAAAAATTCTTGTATATCTAGCTGTACAATTGTTATAAGTAATTTTGAAATGGAAAAAGTATGGAAATAGAGCAAAAATCACTTAGAATCTATTTTTGTGTGATAACTAGTATTATAATCATGTTTTCTCTATATGTTGCCGGGCTAAAAAACATGAAAGATAGTAATAAAAATCGTGATATATATATCTATAGCGATGATGGTGTTAGTCCTGAATCTCTGAGCCACACTCTAAGTTTTTTTAAGAAAGTAGCATCTTCATCATATAAAATTAAAACTTTAGATGCAGAAAATTTAATAACGCAAAAGTGGCAAAAAAATACTGCATTACTTGTAATGCCAGGTGGAGCAGACATACCTTATACAAAAAAACTTAATGGTCTGGGTAACAAAATTATTAAAGAATACGTAAGTAATGGTGGCAAATTCCTTGGCATATGTGCTGGATCATATTTTGGCAGCAATAAAATTGAGTTCGATAAAAATGGGCCTCTTGAAGTGATTGGTACAAGAGAGTTAGCTTTTTTCCCCGGAACAGCTATCGGGCCAGTTTTAGGGCAATTTAAGTATAGAAGTAATTATGGCGCTAAAGCTGCAGATATAACTTACAAGGGTAAAAAACTCGCTGTTTTCTATAATGGAGGGCCTTATTTTTCACTACCTACAAAAGATAAAAATACTGACATATTAGCTTACTATGATAATAAGGAGCAACTACTACCAGCAATTCTAAAAGTTAAAGTTGGGAGTGGAGAAGTGATATTATCAGGAGTACATTTTGAATATGATGCGAGTAAATTAAATAAAGAAAATGAATTTTTAAAGAATATTATTCCAAAATTAGTAACAGACGACGCTAAACGCCTAGAATTAGGGGAATACATTCTTAACTCACTAGGCATTGCTAGTGAAGTTTTAGAACATATGGTTGCT
>JAYYZF010000091.1:0-5458 GCA_036340215.1 Pseudomonadota bacterium
CACCCCAAGCATGACGTAGAATAATAAGTCTGAGAATTGTGGTTTAGTCATGAAATTTTTATTTACTAAGCGATAAACACCAAGGCTATAAGCAGATAAGAAGCCTGTTAAATAGGCAATACCATACCATCTGATAGCTATCGGGCCTGCAATTTGAAATATAACTGGGTCAAAATTAGGGTGAGTAAACATAATAATATTATCAACAAAAAACTAATTTAATTCAACTCCTTTGAGCTAATTGTAGGCCAAATCACACATTAATTTCTAATAAATTTAAAGTAAGTTATTGAACAGTAGCTAAGCATATGGCAAAATCAAAATAGTCTGATTAACTTACAAGGAATTACAAATGACTTACAAACTTAAAGTATTCAAAGAGATTGATAATAGTAACGAGTCAATTGCCTGGGTAATATCACACGTCTATTACAATATTATCCAAAGCCTTGTATATGGTGCTGCAATATATTATTTCGCATTACCAAGTAGCATTATAACAGCATCTGCCCTAACTGTTATTACGATGTTTGCTGTATCATGCGCCATATTTACTTGGATAATCAACTATAATTCTGGGAATACTGAGTATTATATTAATAGATATAAAGATTCAATTGAGATGTTAAAACTACATTACGATAATCACAGAGATGATTTCCCAAAGTATCTTGCTATTTTTGCTTGCTCAATTTTTGTCACAGGATTAGTTTCACTTATCATAAAAGAGTTCTACCAAGATACAGCAGGTAGATTACTTTCATTGTCATACTTCTCAAAACCAATTATTTTTTCAGCAGTTGTAATGTTGTCATTGTTCATTGTTTATCTCGCTGTTAAACCATTGTATAAGGTGACTTCGCAAGAACTCGACAATACTTCAGATGTACACCCTTTATCTTATTTGGGTAGTTTCATTGCTATTGCGATTATTCAGTCCTTAGTAACCACATCAATAGGTTACCTTTTTTCAATATTTTATAAAGGGATTATTCCTAGTTTTAGTTTCTATGGTTATACAACAAACACTAGTGTTGCTATCCTGTTTTGTTTAGCTGGATTATTTGCATCGACTATTACTTATGTGTTATCGCCAGATAAAGGCAACTTTGCTTATAACTTTCAAACTTTTATTTGTAATTTATTTAAACCATTAAAAGAGAATAGTTGTCGTAGATTAATTTCTACTGTAAAAATTATAATCAGAAATAGCTTCTGGGCAGTAGCATATGGAACTGTGGGGTTCTTTTGCATATACAACCTAGGTATAAATGGATTTTCACTTTCATGGTCGATTCCACAATTAGTAACTAGACTCTCCGCAAGCGAATTTTTAATAACTTTACAAACGGTAGTCTATGTTTCACTAGCGGTGCAGTTTGTCTTGAGCCTATTTGAAGCAGCATTTACAAAACATGATTTTGACAACTACACACCTGTGTTTGGTGTTGAGCAACAAAGCTTTCCAATAAATACTAACACGATAAGTATTAACGGCGATCAATTTATCAAGGAGCAGGTCATATCACAAAATAATCAACATAATACAGGACTAACTAGTTTGGAAATTATATAATACCGTGCGCAGCAACAGCATCTCTTTCTGCTTTTAGTTCTGCCAAGGTAACTTTTATTTTTTCGCTAGCATAATCGTCCATAACAAAACCCTCAACAACATTAATACTACCATTCTTAAGTTGGCATGGATAAGAAAATACTATTCCTGAATCTATACCATACTCTCCATTAGATATTACAGCTAGTGAAAATATTTCTTCGCCCCATAAACCAGAGCAAGCCGCAACAGAATCAATAGCAGCATTAGCTGCTGATGCTGCTGACGATAATCCTCTAGCAGCTATTATATCAGCCCCACGTTGCTGCACATTACGTAGAAACTCTCCTTCAAGCCACTTTTTATCGTTGATAACAGTTACAGCTGGGAGTCCGGAGATGGTAGCATTTGAAATATCTGGGAATTGAGTAGCAGAGTGATTCCCCCAAATGTAGCAAGATTTAATTTGATCAATAGCTTTACCAGATTTTAGAGAAAGTTGTCCCACAGCCCTATGTTGATCTAATAGAGTCATCGCATAGAAGTTTCTTGGATTTAAACGCCTAACCACACTACTTGCTATCAAAGCATTAGTATTACATGGATTTCCAACTACTAAAACTTGGGCATTTGGTGCTGCCACTCTGTCTAGCGCTAAGCCCTGCTCTGTGAAGATACCACCATTTATTTTCAAAAGATCTGACCTTTCCATCCCTTTCTTTCTTGGCATCGCTCCTACTAAAATTGCCCAATCGGCATCTGCAAAGCCAGTATCTAAATCTGAAGTACAAATTACTTCTTCTAGCAAACTAAAACCACAATCTGCCAACTCCATTGCAACTCCTTTCAAGGCTGCTAACTGTGACTCTAATTCTATCAAGCGCAATCTTACTTTGACATTTGGACCAAACATAGCTCCGGAAGCTATTCTAAATACTAAAGCATAACCAATATGTCCAGCAGCTCCAGTAACTGAAACATTAACACAATTTTGCAACATGAGAGTTTCCTTGAAAATAAAATTAAAAGTACTCTTATATTAAGGAAAAATTAATAAAAATAAAAGCAATCTCTGTATGTCTAAGATATTTTTAGCTTCATTATCGCACCCTGACTTGCATCAAGCTTAAAAACACAGCAGAATAGAATATACTTATTTATAATGGCAGTTGTATGATTAGCACACTTAATTTTGATAAAAATAAATTAGAAAAGCTTTCTGCGACTGTAACAAAAATTACATTTCATAATAAAGAAAATGGCTTTATCGTAATGAAAGTGAAGTTTCAGCGCAAGGAAATAACTGTTGTTGGCTCCGTAATGCAGATATCTGTATCAGAGGAAATAGACTGTGAAGGCAAATGGATAAAAGATAAAGCATATGGAATACAGTTTCGTGCAGAAACCATTGTAGTAAAGCCACCAACAACATTAGCAGGTATTGAAAAATATTTATCATCAGGAATGGTCAAAGGTATCGGACCTAACTTAGCAAAAAATTTAATAGCTAAATTTGGTTCCGAAGTTTTAGATATTATCGAAAATAAGCCACATAGACTCTTAGAACTTGAGGGTTTTGGTAAAAAACGGCAAGAACAGATACTAGTTGCTTGGCAAGAACAAAAAGTAATAAGAAACATAATGATATTTCTACAATCACACGGCATTGGAAGTAATAGAGCTGTAAGGATTTACAAAACATATGGTAATAATTCCATTGATATCATAAGAAGAAACCCTTACAAACTTTCATATGACATACACGGCATAGGTTTTAAAATAGCAGATAAACTTGCTCTTTCCATTGGTATTCCATCTGACTCATTAATTAGGGCACAAGCAGGTCTTACACATTGCCTCCACCAACTTGCAGAACAGGGCAACACAGCAGCAATTAAAAATGAGTTGATTGCTAAAACAGTTTCACTTTTAGCAGCCCCAACAAGGGTTGTAGAAAAAGCTTTAGACATAGAAATTGATGCAAGTAATATAAAGCTTTTAAAGCAAGGAGATAATTACTTATGTGCAAGCAATTATTTATATCAAGCTGAACTTAGCGTTGCCAAGCACATAAGGAGAATAAAAAGCCACACAACTCATAATAGCACCAAGCTAAGCCCCAGCCTCTTAGAGAAAATACAAAAAGAAAATAATATTCAGCTTGCACCATCACAAATTGACGCAACGAATATGGCACTTAGCCATAGCATGTGTATCATAACTGGGGGTCCCGGTGTTGGTAAAACAACTTTAGTAAATATAATTTTAGCAGTACTAAGAAGAAGTCTAAGTAAAATATTACTCGCAGCTCCAACTGGAAGAGCAGCCAAAAGGTTGACGCAAACTACAAAACTAGAAGCAAAAACAATTCACCGCCTACTCGGTTTCAGCCCTGAAAAATCAGGCTTTAAACATGACAATGATAATCCATTACTAGCGGATCTGCTGGTGGTAGACGAATGCTCCATGATAGATATTGTACTTATGTCAAAATTACTGCAAGCAATACCAAATGGCTGTAAGTTAATTTTAGTCGGGGATGTAGATCAGCTTCCTTCTGTTGGACCTGGCTCAATGCTTGCTAATTGTATTGAGTCAAATGTAATTACTAGCATAAAATTAACTGAAATTTTTCGTCAAGCTAAATCCTCAAAGATCGTTACGAATGCCCACCTTATTAATAGTGGTAAAATGCCAATTTACAAAGATGCAGACGCCTCTAGTGACTTTTTTTTCATTCACAATGATAATCCCCAGGTAATAAGTGAAAAGTTATTAAACATTGTGAAAACTAGAATTCCTGAAAAATTCAAGTTAAACCCAAAATCAGAGATACAAGTTTTAACACCAACTAATAGAGGTGAATTAGGCGTTATAAATCTGAACAATATCTTACAAAAGGCCTTAAATCCTAACCCAATAACAACTATAAATCACTTTAATTCAAGCCTATCTACTGGAGATAAAGTTATCCAACTTATAAATAATTATGAAAAAGAAGTTTTTAATGGCGATAGCGGTTTTATTCAGAGTATAGATACTTCAGAAAATAAATTAAAAATAGATTTTAGTGGCAATATCATCACCTATGAATTTAGTGAACTAGATGAAATCTCATTAGCATGGGCTACAACTATTCACAAAAGCCAAGGGTCAGAATACCCCGCAGTGGTTATACCTATAACAACTCAGCATTTCAGTCTCTTACAAAGGAATTTAATTTACACGGCAATAACACGAGGGAAAAAGTTAGTAGTCGTCCTAGGTCAAACAAAGGCATTAGCAATGGCAATTAAAAATGAATCAGCAAAATCAAGGCAAACATTTCTGAAGCATCTTTTAACTAAAAATACTTCTTTAACTTAAACTTATATTTATATAACATAATAAAATTTAGGGGAAAACTATGGCACCAAACTTTCCAATTATCCCTTTGGATGAAAGTTTTGAATTAAGAGAAATTAGGGTTTCTGATGCTCACGAATACTATAAATACATTAACGATGATAAAGTTAAAATGTTTGTCCCAACAAATTGCCTACCCCACAATGAAGCCAAAGCAGTATCTGACCTTATTTTCTTAATAAATCTTTTCAAACAAAAAAGAGGAATATATTGGGCAATAGCAAATAAAAGCAACGATAAGCTAGTTGGAACTTGTGGTTACGAAACTTGGTATAGATCTCATGCAAGACTTGAGCTTGTCTATGACCTAGCACCTGAGTTTTGGGGACAGAACTTAATGAATAAAGCCTTAAAAAAAATAATAAATTTTGCATTTCAAACAATGCCCGTTAACAGAATAGAGGCTATAACAACACCTGACAATCATAAATCTATAAAAGTGCTGAAGAGATTAAATTTTTCCCAGGATGGACTATTACGCCAATATAGATACTTTAA
>JAYYZF010000092.1:0-4231 GCA_036340215.1 Pseudomonadota bacterium
CTGAAGAACCTACTATACCAACTACTTTGTTAGCAGGAATTTCAAAATTTATACCATTTATGGTTGGTTTTTGGGTATTAGGATACTGAAAGGCGACATCCTTAAACTTAATAGAATGCACTGGATACAAGTTTTTTATATTCTGAGTATTTTCTCGACCTTTTAAAAAGATCTCCTTATCATCGCTTACACTTGCATACAGATATTTACTCAAATTATCAAAGGCAGGGATATTAGCTCTAATTGAAGATATGCTGATATATATTTGTTGAAAGCAAGGAAGAAGTTTATAACCTGCTAGTGCAAAAATTCCTAGAACTGGCAGCATTGTTGTAAAGCTTCCATTGTGAATTGTAAGTAGGTACAAAACCAAAAAGATAACTGTGCCAAAGGCAATAAATTCCATAACGTTACGTGGTAAGAGACCTAGTGCTTGGTTTATCCCTACAGCATGTGCCCAGCTTCCACTCGCCTTAGAAAATCGATAAGTAAA
The DNA here is from genome assembly GCA_036340215.1 of Pseudomonadota bacterium. Lineage (GTDB taxonomy): Bacteria > Pseudomonadota > Gammaproteobacteria > Comchoanobacterales > Comchoanobacteraceae > JABJPE01. The sequence goes on from JAYYZF010000092.1 coordinate 494, forward strand.
TGTAGCCTGTCTACCCATCAATAAGGTATCTTTAATACCTCCAAAGCCCTCACCCATAAGTTTGAAACGCTGCTCCTGTTCCTCTGAAATAAGCAAACCATTTTGATATAATTTACGGCGTACTGTTTTAAATAAGACAAAATAAGATATAGAAAAAATAAAAGCAGCAGAAATCGCAATCCAAGGATTATATATTAAGATAGCTAATGATAAACATATTGCCATTATTAGTTTAGCATTCATCAACATCATAGGATGGATAATACCCAGAGTAATACGTTCGCATTCTTGAGCAATTTTATTTATAAGACGATTACTATTACCACTTGCATGAAATAGCCAGTGTCGGTACATATAATATTTGTAAGCTCGTACACTAAGATCTGTTCCAATTTTAATACCAAAAGTGCACATTAGCCACATCGTTAACAAAGATATCAAAGTTGCAACTAAAAGAATAAAAAGAACAACAATGGCAGTAGCTGCTAAGAATGTGGAAGGATTTTCAAAACCCGTTATTTTGTAAAGCTTTGCCATTATACCCTGGCCTTGCAACAAGGTAATATCTCCAACGACTGCCATAAAAGGACCAATCGCCAGTACACTTACTACCTCAGCAAAAGACATTAATATAACTAACAATTGAAGCTGGAAAATTTTCTTACGTTGTTGCTTCGAAAGCAGCATAAAAAGTTCTTTTATTTTATAAAACATTATTAATTACTTTTTTTTATTGTTATTTGCTGAATCAAATATGATCACATTTTCTGTTTTATGCAAACTGCCAACCATTGTGGAATTTAGATTGTAAGTATAAAAGCAGTTTTAGGTATTGTTTCATTCTTAAATAATCTTTCATTTAATACATTAATTTATAAACGTAGATCGGTTAATTCAGATGGAAAAATGTATTTCAAATCATAAAGAAAATGCTGAGGTTTACCAAATGTACGAATCTTTTCTACTCCCATTTCTATAATTTGCTTATGTGCCACTGCTAGTATTATTGCATCATAAACACCGATGTCTGGTACTTGAACAATATTAATGTTATATTCTTTCTTTACTTCTGTTGGATTTACCCAAGGATCATAGCTATCAACCTTTGAACCATATAATGTTAATTCTTTAATAAGATCTGTCACCTTTGTATTGCGTATGTCTGGACAGTTTTCTTTAAACGTAAGCCCCATTATCAAAATACGCGAACCTTTTATAAGCATATTTTTGTTTTTCATAGCTTTTATCAAATAGGAAGCAACATAAGCCCCCATTCCATCATTTAGACGACGACCTGCAAGAATAATTTCAGGTTTATATCCAACGGACTCTGCTTTATATGTCAAATAGTAAGGATCTACTCCTACACAATGACCTCCAACTAAACCTGGGCGAAATGGAAGAAAGTTCCATTTAGTGCCAGCCGCACTAAGTACTTCTTCAGTATCAATTTCCAATAAATTGAATATAAGCGCTAGCTCATTTATCAGAGCAATATTTACATCACGTTGAGTATTTTCGATAACTTTTGCTGCTTCAGCAACTTTAATTGAACTTACTTTATGGGTACTAGCTGTTATTATAGTTTGATAAAGTTTATCTACTGTTTCTGCGATTTCTGGCGTAGATCCAGAAGTGATTTTAACAACATTAGAAATGCGGTGCTCGTTATCACCTGGATTAATTCTTTCAGGGCTATAGCCCATAAAAAAATCGTGATTGAATTTCAAACCTGAAACTTTTTCCAGAATATTAGCACAATATCCTTCAGTAGCCCCTGGGTAAACTGTAGACTCGTATATAACAATATCTCCTTTTTTCATTACCTTTCCAACAGTTTCACTGGCTTTAGACAAAGGTATAAGATCAGGCCTCTTTTGCTTATTAATCGGAGTAGGTACTGTAATAATAAAACAGTTACAATCATGCAAATCCTTTGGTTTTGTCGTAAATCGCAAACCACTTGAATTGCTAAAATCTTTTGGTGTAATTTCTAATGTAATATCTAAACCTGAATGAAGTTCCTTTATTCGTTTTTGATTGATGTCAAAAGCAACAATATCTCTCTTACGTCCAAATTCTACTGCTAAAGGTAAGCCAACATAACCAAGTCCAATAATAGCGATATTGCAACTTTCTAATGCTGGTAATTTATAAGTATTCATTAGCTCTTAAACGTTATAAAAATCTTTATACCATCTAATAAATTGTCTTATTCCTAACTCTATCGGCGTTGTTGGCTTATAATCTATCCATTCATTCAATAATGAAGTATCTGCTGAAGTTGCCACGACATCTTCAGGTTGCATCTCTACATAATTTTTTATAGCTTTTTTTCCTAGTATCTCCTCAATAGCTAAAATGTAATTCATGAGTTGTATCGGTTTTGAGTTGCCAATATTAAATATCAAATGTGGGGCCCAACTTTTAGCTGGATTAGGATTTAAATGATCAAACTGATCATTTTTAGTTGGAATTTTATTTGTGATCTTAACTAGGCTTTGAACAATATCTGATATATATGTAAAATCCCTTATCATTTTTCCATTATTAAAAATTCTTATTGGTTTATTTTCTACAATAGCTTTTGTAAAAAGAAATAAAGCCATATCTGGCCGGCCCCATGGACCATAAACCGTAAAGAATCTAACACCGGTAGCAGGCAAGTTAAATAAGTGACTATAAGTATGAGCCATTAATTCATTAGATTTTTTGGTTGCAGCATAAATACTAACTGGATGATCAACTGAATCCATTTCAGAAAAGGGAAGTTTAGTATTTCCTCCATACACTGAACTACTACTTGCATATACCAGATGTTCAATATTATGATTTTTGCAACATTCCAATATATTTAAAAATCCAACTACATTTGACTGTACATATGTATAAGGATTTTCTACTGAATATCTTACACCTGCTTGAGCAGCCAAATGTATTACTCTTTTTGGTTGATAGTTAGAAAAAATATCATTTAGTTTTTCAAAATTTTCTAAGTTTTCTTTAAAAAAATAAAATTTACTTTTTTTTGTCTTAGATATTTTTTCTAAGTTTACTAAACGTGCCTTTTTTAAAGTTATGTCATAGTAAGAGTTTAAATTATCATAACCAATTACTTCATATCCATTTTCAAGAAGATAAGAAGATACATGATATCCAATAAATCCAGCTGCCCCTGTAACTAGTACCTTCAAATTTTTTAAATATTTTTAAAATTAACATGCTTAATCACCAATTTTCAATCCTACTTTTAACTAAAAGTTACATTGTTTTTTTTGATTTAAAATTAATCCAAGATGGAGATTTTATCAAAAAAAATAAAACTAAATATATAATTTTATCCATTATAGAACTTTTTACATCTCATATAAAATTAGTTCGAAGTAATTATTTATTAATCCTGTTACATTAATTTATTAATTTTCATTAGAAAAATCCAAAGATTGTAATTTTGTTTAATTAGCTTATAAAAATTCCAATAAACCCTTATCTAATGAAGTTTTTGGTGTATAGTTGAAAAGTTTTTTTGCTTTCTGAATAGAAGGAAATCTCATAAAGATCTCACGATTCTCTCCACGGGTAGTTTGTTCCAGAGGTATAAAATTAATTCTGCTTTCCCAATCAATAATTTTGTTTAATTTTAAAATTTTCTTTGCCAATTCAAGAATAGATATTGGTTCAGAATCATTTCCTATATTCAATAGGCAAAAAGATTCAATCTTTGGGTAATAATCTATA
>JAYYZF010000093.1:0-30328 GCA_036340215.1 Pseudomonadota bacterium
TGATGTTGCGATAAATATAAATTCTGGCTCGAATATAAAGCCAATTAATCTTAAGTTTACAAGGCACTCTGGTAAATGGTTGCCACAGTTTTTTATTGCAACAACAAATAATAATCCTAACGAAATTGTACCAATTAAAACAAGCTGGATTGATAATGATATTAAGATTATTTTCCCAGAGATAATAGTTCACGATAGAAGAGTTACTTATAATGACAATTTAGTTGTATCAAGCTGTCTTGCCAACTTTTCTACTCAGCAAGATAGTGAGGTCGTTGATGAGCTAAGGTCTTTTAACTTGAAACTAGATTTTGTTGAAAAAGTAGTAGATGACTTTATTACTATCTTTTCACAAAGTGGCTACAATGATCTTGATAATATTTATAATCAAACAAAAAATATTTTAAAGATAGATGTAGCTGAATTAATTTCTAATCCTTACCTGTTTGATGATATCCAGGACTTAGATAGAATTCGCAGCGTTTTGCAAAGACTCATTGATGAAATGACACCTTTATTAGATCATAAGAGAAAATCTGAAATAATGTTATCTATAGAAGATATTAGGACGCTATTAGATAATTTAATTATCCCAGCTTTTGATGATTCTCCAGAAGTACAATCAAGTAAATATTCTTATATTATGAGCAAATCATGGGACTATGTAACTAGTAAAGTTCTTGCCCAGTACAAAGCTAGAAAGGAGATATCCAGTTTTTATGATAAGAGCATAAATAGGGATAATATTTTCTTATATATTTCTCGTTTCTTTTGTTTCACTGCTTTAGTTCTAGCATTTATTCCGTTAATTATCCCTATGCAACAAATTTTGATTATTGCTATTCCTATTTTTTGTGTGGCTGTAGCACTACTTTGTTTTAAGTTGGGGCAAAAATTTACAACGAGAATGGAATTAACTGAGGGACTAAGACATGCTGATGTAGAGATGTTTTCTCTTGGGAGTGATGATTTCTTGCAAGCTGAAAAGAATAAATCATTTGATAAGATTAGTGCTAAAAGTGATGCAGAAGCTGCTTTAGAGAGAGATAAGAGGATTTTGTCAGATTTACTTGGAATTTAGTATAATAATTAAAATTTACATCGTAAATGTAAAAAATTATATACGTTTAATAGCCTGTATAACTTGTTATAATGTGCTTAAATTAGTTTTTCTCTATGCTTATCTTTTACTTTGCATTTCAATTGTTTTGTCTATAAAATTTAAGTGAAATATTTTTTCAAGGAATTAATATGCCATTTAAATATGATGTGACATCCTTATGTAAAGGCCTAGTTGACAAGAATAATTCTACAATTCATTCAATCCCAGAAACCGATATAACATGGAATACCAGAAATAGGTCAGACAGAACCGATATGATATCTCTTTTTTTGGTGAATTATTATCTTACAAATCTTGATGAATTTTTAAGATATTTAAATCCTGCTTCGACTTTATTAGACAAGAGACAACAGACAAAAGATGTTGTCAAAGTATCAATTTCTGAGACGCGAGATAATTTTTTTTCTTTCAGTTGTTATTTTGAAAGAAAAGTTGAAAATGTAGGCCCTAAGTCTAAGAGTGACTGTATGCTTTATGCTTCTCATATCTCATTTAGTTTAAGAATAAACTACTTGGAAAAAATAGACAGACAAGATAAAAAATATAAAGCTTTTTTTGATAAAGTAGACGCTAATGTAAATTTCATAGATTCTATTAATAGTGGTAGGGAAGATAAATGTATATACATTAATGGTGATGAAATATTTATGCATGATATTTCTCATTCTACAAGTCAGTTTATATTTGTAGCAGATCAGCCGCTATCAGATAATATTAGAGATGCTTTCCCAGAGATTAAGTTTGAGTCTAGTATGTGTTTAATGGATTACTGTCTCTTATCTCACTATGCTTCGCTCATGAATTATACTGACAGATTCATAATGCCACAAACTGAAGGGCTTGAATCTTTGCAGAGTGCTCATATATATGATGAGAAATTTGAGGATTTATTTTGGAATTTTTACAAAGTAGATGATAAACCTCATGATTATTCTGTGCCAGGTATAGACAGTAGTTGCTCTTTATTTCTTAATTACTACAATCTCTTTTTTTCAAATAAGAAAATATTAGATAGTTCTTTTTTAATAAGTGAAAATATGATTGCAATGGCTTCTTTTGACCTTAGAATGGAGATTAGCGAATGTTTTAAAGGGGAATATATTAATTCTGTATTACATTTTCTGGATATCAAAACTAAGGAACTAAATAATAATCAAAGTGTAACTGTAAGATATTTTATAAAAAATTTCATGAAAATATTCACGAGTGCTAGTGAAAAGAGGAATAAAAAAAATAGCAGTAATGTTTCATCCTTAGGAGCAATCATAGACTTACATCTTTTGAATAGAGTAATGTACAACTATAGTAAGTTACTACCACAAGAACATTCTAGTATAGAAATAGAAAAACTTAATAGGATTAATAATTCTAACAGTATCAAATTTTTGGCAGATTTCAATGTGAATGATACGAATATCGGCTATAGTGAAGCCAATGATTTTATAATAAATTTATCATGTCATATTAGAAATTTAGAGTTTGAATATACTGAAGATTCGATATCTTCACCCCCAATGTGGCTACAGTTGTTGAAAAGGCTAGGTAAGTGTCTAGTTAATAATAGTTCGCTTAATATAAGTACTAATAATATGGCTGAGCGTCTTTGGGCGCGTTTGGCGGAAATATTTGAGCGGATTGAGGTTACCACGCAAAAAATATATTTCCCCAAGCTTCACACAGGTAATGTAGATACTAAAATGATTGAGTATCATGTAAACCACTACAATGATATTTTAAAAATGGCTATAAATATGGAGTCTTTTCTTGAGAAGGCCACAAATGATCCAGATGTTTTTTATGGCTATGATAAGTACAGGTTTTTATTGAGTGCCCAACCAAGTAAGAAAGGAGACGTTGTTGGATTAGTCTCGAACAAAACTAAATTAACAAACTTAATTTTAAAAAGGTTTAATAGCTCATTAGCTTCATATATTGTTGCAAAAGATGTGAAAATTATTAATAAATCTTTATTAAGTCTAAAAGATTTAATTAAAGGTTATAAACCTGATCTTTCAGTTGTGAAGTTTAGCGAGCAAAATGATTATAGGCATCACTTGTTAGTATGTTTGCACAAGACAACTTCTATGATTACTGAGGGCGGAGATCCTACTACTAGAGATAATGCCAAATTTCTAGTTCATAGTATTTTAAACTGGTCTCTTCCATATGCTTCTCATTTACCCGATACAATCACTATTGATCATAAGATGATAGATGTATCTAGCTTGATATGTTACTCTGCATCAATATCTGAGTTTGGTGATTGTAAGGTTTTGGATTATGTAGATAACATGAAAAAAGTGGTTGGTAGTGATGTATTCGATATTGCTCAGAGAAATAGTTATATTGGTCCCGTGTATATAAACCAGTTTAGTGTGCCTAAAGCTCTAGGGCTAACAATTTTTGGTATTGCGAGTCTTATGGGAATATTTCTTCTCTGTAGTCAGGGAATTGCAACTTTTACATCTATAAATGTTCCTTATCTATTTTTATTCAGTCAAATACTATCAGGTACGGTTGGTATTGTGTACCCAGCTTTGACTATAATTTCTACCTTTTTATCATATCAACTATATTGTGACATATTTAAGTTGAAAGTGGAGAATACTACCAGTTTAAACTGGGAAGAACTTTATGTTGCTGCAGAATCTGATCCAGAAGCATCTGATTCAATTCTAAATAAGCAAGCATCAGAGTTGAATAATAGTTCCCATAGCAATGCTACTGGATCCTCAAATAATCCTGGCTTAGATATAGATAAAATTAAAATTAATACAAATGTAGGCCCGTAATAATAAATTATTCTGGCTGTTATTTAGCCTTGTAAAGGGCAAAAGCAGGATATATGCAGCAAACCAAAGCTATCAGCATAAGAAGTGCATAAGATGTCAGAGAAAACTCTAGATCTGGAGGCGGTATAAAGCCAATTACTATTACAAGTGAACACGTAAATATTCCAATTGCACAGATAGTATTCAAAATCCAGTCTTTACCAGGGACTCTGAAGTGAGAGTTACTTATATTACCAATCTTCCTCAACCTAATAGCACTAAAAAATAAGAGGATATAAACAATCAAAGCAAGCTGAGTTGTAAGTATTGATAAGACTTCATATACTCCATCAACATTAGGGATAAAAATATAACAAAAGCTTAGTATTGTAAAAATAATAGCCTGTAGTAGTAAAATATTTTGAGGGACATCATTTCTATTTGTTTTTGCAAACCAGCGTGGTAGTGAGCCATCAAAGCCAGCTACAAGCAGTCCCTTAGTAGGGCCAATTATCCAAGTAACGACGCTTGATATACTGCCAACAATTATCATTATTGTAATGTATGGTAACAAAGATAGGAGTTGATATTCTCTAAGAATTTTTTGAAATGTTTGTATAATTCCTGTTGTTACGCTTAATTCTGTTACGTTAAATGTAAAAATTACTGCTAGTGTTGTTAAAGTAAGTGAAGTAATTATAGCTAAAGATGAGAATAATATCGCTTTAGGGTATGATCTTTTTGGTTCTTCAACCTCATCGGCATGGACTGCTGACATTTCAATCCCAACTAAACCAAAAATTATAAAGCAGAAAAATGAGAGATGATTAAGGTTATTTAAATCAGGTGCTATTCCTTGATATGAAATAGATATATTCAACGGGTGAGAATAAAGCCAATATCCCCCTAGTAAAATCATTATCCCCATTGGTAATAAAGTTCCAATAAGTGCGCCAGCAGTGCTTACCATGCTAGATATTCTCAAGCCAAGGTAATTGACTATTGTTGCGAGCCAGAATAGTGATGTTATAACAATCCATGTATAGATATTATTCTTCTCCAGACCTGGGCTAAGTAACGTGGCAATATTAGCAGCTACAAATGTTAATATTGTTGGATACCAGACTACATTATATATCCATTGTAACCATATGGTAATAAATCCTGGGAATTCTCCAAATGCTTTTTTGACCCAAACATAAATTCCACCTTTATTTGGCCAAGCGGTTGCTAGCTCGCTCGTTACTAGGGCGGTAGGTATAAAGAAAAGGATTGTTGCTAAGCCATAATAACTTATTACTGATATTCCCATTTTAGCGCTAAAGGGTATCCCTCTGAGGTTTGCTACAGCAATAATATTTATCATTGCTAGGGAAATAGTTGTTATCTTTTTTGTTGTCATGTGTTATCCATAATTTTTCTCTCAGCAATAGCAGTTCCTAATAGTATCTTTCTATTTTTCGATGCGCTAGCTTTTAACTTAGTTGTATTTTCAAAACATAGAATAACAGTTGAGCCAAAGTTGAATCTACCCATTTCTTGCCCACGATTTAAAACTATTTGTTTGTCACTAAAATTCCAAGTTCTAATCTTTTTTTCTTTAATACTACCATGCCATACGGTTTCAATACCACTGACCAGTTGTGCTCCAACCATTACAAGGCTAAATGTTCCTATTTCACTGATAAAATTACAAATTAATCTTTCGTTAAGCGTGTATATTCCCCAGACTGATTTTACTTTTTTAGGCTTAACAGGGTATAGATTTCCAGGGACATATGTCATGCTTTGTAGCTGTGCCGAATACGGCATGTGAACTCTATGATAGTCTGTAGGGGCAAGATAAATAGTTATGAATTTTCCATTTTCATAGTTTTTACCTATTTCTTTATTACAAAGTAAATCCTCAATTTTAAATTTCATGTTTTTAGCTTGAATAAGCTCACTTTTGATTATAGTTCCAGCTTCGCTAATGGTCCCATCTACAGGTGAAATGATATTACCTGATGTCAAATTTATATGTCGTGCATTATTTTTTAAGGCTCTAGTAAAAAAATCATTAAAACTCTTATACGAAAAAGGATCATCGTTAATAGCTTCTGTCATGTTTACTTCAAACTTTTGAATAAAAGAATTTATCAAGAAATTCTTTATTCTTTTATTTTTTGAGTTTGCAATAAGTTTTGCTATTCTAGTTGATACTTTTTGAACTGCATGTTCGACTGGGCAAAAAATTAAATAAAATACTTTCTTCATTTGTAAAAAAAATGCTATCTTTGAATTGATGTTATAATGTTATATGTTTTATCAACATCTGTCCAATTTAATATAGCACGGTTATATCAATGAAAATTTATCTTGTCGGCGGCGCCATTCGTGACAGACTTTTAGGTTTGGAAGTATCTGAGCGAGACTGGGTCGTCATTGGTTCTAGTCATGAGCAGATGATTAAGCTTGGTTTTATATCTGTGGGAAAAGATTTTCCAGTATTTCTGCATCCTCGTACAAAGGAAGAATATGCTTTAGCTAGGACAGAAAAGAAAAAGGGACATGGTTACAAAGGATTTACTTTCGAGACAAAAGAGGATGTGTCTTTATTTGATGATCTCAAAAGACGAGACTTAACAATTAATGCAATTGCAGAGGATGATGATGGCAATATAGTTGATCCGTATAATGGTTTAGTAGACATTGAAAATAAAGTGCTTCGTCATATTTCTAGTGCATTCGTTGAAGATCCAGTACGTTTAGTCAGAATTGCTAGGTTTGCAGCTAAGTTCCCCGAGTTTACTGTGCATGATACAACTAAGCAGTTACTGAAAGATCTTGTTAAATCAGGAGAGTTACTTTATCTAACTGTGGAGAGAGTATGGCTTGAGCTTGAAAAAGCCTTGAAATGTCAGGCTAGTTGGAAGTTCTTTGAGGTTCTTCATGAGTGTGGAGCCAATGAAGTTCTTTGGCCAGGGTTTCTTAAGCATAATTATGCGCACTTACTAGAAAAAGTTGCAAATGAAAATGTCATTGTTAAATTCTCCGCTCTTTGCGTAGATCAGGATCTAAGTACTTTGAGTTTGATGCTGAAAAAATACAAAGTTCCAAGAAGTATATCCGATATAGCAATACTTGTAGCAAAATATGCTAACGAATACTATGACTTGACAGGTGATAGCAATGAAGTAGTTTCCTTGCTTTATAAGCTTGATGCTTGGCGTCGTCCTCAACGTTTAGATTTATTTTGTAAGGCGTGTAATTCTTATACAAGATGTTTCATTAAAGATTTGGATTATCTCAAAAAGGTTTTTGGGGTTATTCAAAATGTTTCATTATCTGATATCCCCGGTCATGAAAAAATACCACATCAAGAAATATCAAAAAGACTTTTTGATTACAGAGTAAAAGTTTTGGAAAATCACTCGATAACTTAGGTATTTGCCCTATTAAAGCTTGACAAGAATACTATTGCATTTCACAATACGTGTTATTCGGCTATGTAGCTCAGCTGGTTAGAGCGCGGCACTCATAATGCTGAGGTCGGTGGTTCAAGTCCACCCATAGCCACCATGTAGCATTTGTGAAGAAGTTATGTCAGATAAAGCAAATACCAAAGGTAACTTAGTTAGTAGCGAAGAAACATATACTTTAGCTGCTTTGCCTGCAGCAATAATACTTTATACCCTGTTTGTTTTAGCGTTATTTCATTGGCCAAAATTTGCTGACACATATGCAATATCTCTTGAGACTATCTCTGATTTAAGTTTAGTTATACCAAATATCATAACTTTATACTGTATTTTAGTCTGTTGTATCTTAGTTAGAGTATCTAGGCCTATATCAAAAATGTTTGCCTTTCGTACTTTTAATTTCAAGTTGTTATTACTTTGGTCAATATTATTTTTTATAATTTCAATCGTAGCTGGATGGCTAAAGCACTCATTTACTCTGCCAATTACTTCTGATTGGGAAATTTACCTTTTTAATAAAAAGTTTGCTACTTTATTATTTTTAACCATCACTATTATAGTAGTGCCATTTTTAGAGGAATTATTATTTAGAGGTTTTATTTTTGGTTGCCTGGCCAGGAGCATTATTGGTAGTGGCGGTGCAATAGTTATAACATCATATTTATGGGCTATCCCAGCTAGCTATCACAATCCATATTTACTTGCAATAAACCTTACCTTTGGTTTTCTCTTAGGTTTAGCTCGATATCAATCCAGGACTGTATGGGTTCCTATAGTATTGCATATAATAAGTAGCATAATAGAATCATCAACTTTGATGTCAATCCATTGGCCATTCTTAATTTAGCCTTAATCTTTAGTATTTGTAAACTTTAGCTCAGGCTTATTTTTAGTGAAATATCTATTTATTTCCTTATCATGAAGTTGATCAGTCCATTTTGGTTTCTGGTCTTTATCTATGAGCTTAGCCCTAATTCCTTCCTGAAAATCATTTTTACAAATCATATTGCAGGCAAGTTGATACTCAAGTTTTAGAGCTGTTCTTAGATCTTTAGGAGGCTCGCAGGTCAATATCCTTGTTGTTATTATCATGCTATTAGGGGAATTATGAGACATTCTTTTAAGTGTTTCTTTAGCCCATATACTACTGTCTTTTATTAAGCTATTTTTTATGCTTGATATACAAGAATTGGAAAAGCTTTTATTTATGTGCTCAATGTTTTCCTCTATTTTACTTTTAGAGTACTTTTTACTATGTTTATTTAATATTTTTTGAATAATGATATTTGGATTGTCTCCAAGATTTAGAGAGCATATTTCATTTATTACATCATCAAACATATCCCACTCTAAGATGTGATCTACTAATTTGCAGTAAATAGCATCTTCTGCTTGAATGCTAGCTCCAGTCACTCCAAGGTACAATCCACATTTACCTTTAATTCTTCTAAGAAAGAAGGTGGAACCTACGTCAGGGAAAAATCCTATTTTGGTTTCTGGCATAGCTAACTCTAAGTTACTCGCTGCTATTCTATGTTTAGCAAAGATGCTTAAGCCAACTCCTCCTCCCATTGTAAATCCATTTATAAACGATATTATGGGCTTATTATAATTATTGATCTTTTCTATGAGTCGGTACTCATGCCATAAAGTATTACAATTAAACTCATAATCATTTTTATATAAAGCTTTTAAATCACCTCCAGCACAAAATACTTCCTTATGCTTTGATTTTATAATTACTACTTTTATGTTTTTTTTGTGCTCCCATTCACGTAATTTTTTGTGAATAGTATTGATCATTTCTAAGTTAATTGAGTTTAGATTAGTTTTTTTATTAAGAGAAATTACTCCTATATTCCCACAATTCCCAAGTTGTTCATAAATTATAAGGTGATTTTTAGGATTCATATAATTCAACTTCAGGTTTATGGTATTTACTTATAAAGGTACTCTGCATTTTAGGTATTGATTCTAAAAGTTCTTTAGTGTAATTGTCTTTTGGTTCAGTAAGAACCTCTTTTGTCGAGCCAGCCTCAACAATTTTTCCTGCTCGCATAACAATTACTTTATCTGCAAAGCTACTTACTAAACTAAAATCATGAGTTATTAATATATATGAAAGATTACTTTTTTGTTGTAAGCTTTTCAGAAGTTTAATGATTTGACCTTGTATAGAAATATCAAGAGCACTTGTTGGCTCATCACAAATAATTATTTTTGGCTGAATACTTAATGCTCTAGCAATGCATATGCGCTGCTTTTGCCCGCCTGAAAATTCATGAGGATATCTACTTTTCATGCTGGGATCAAGGCCAACTTCTCTCATAATATTATCAGTAATATCTGATATCTTTTCTTTAGAGTAAAATTTCTTCCTGGCCTTAAGGCCCTCTTCAAGAATTTGTTGCACAGTAAATCGTGGATTCATAGATGTATCAGGATTTTGAAAAATTATTTGGATAGAGTCTTTTAGCAAGTTATAGTTGCGTTTATTTTTATTTTTTAAATTTTGGCCAAACAAAGAGATTGTGCCTCTTTCAATCTTTTGTAATTGCAAAATAGTTTTTGCTATTGTTGTTTTACCTGATCCGGATTCTCCAATAATTGCAAGGCTCTCCCCTGAGCTAAGATCGAAGTTTATATCTGAAACTCCAAAGGTCTTCTTTCTCATAAGAAAACTAGAATTTGTAAAGTAACTACTTGAAACCCCACTTAATCTTAATATTTTATCCTGAATTACTTTTTTTTGCTCTACTATTGGTTGGATAGTAGTTGCTGATAGTAGTTTTCTGCTATAAGAGTGTTCGGGCTTTTTGAAAAACTCTATTTTATTTTTTAGCTCTAAAACTTTACCGCTTTTCATTACTGCAACCTTATCTGCGTAATCCTGCACAACACTAAGATCATGTGTTATAAATATGATGCTCATGTTGTATTTTTCTTTTAGTTTATTTATAAGCGCCATTATTTTTGTTTGGATGCTGACATCTAATGCGGTTGTTGGTTCATCTGCTATTAATATTTGAGGTTTACTAGCGATAGCAATAGCTATCATAGCCCTCTGATTCATACCACCGGATAACTGGTGTGGATAACTGTTATAGACTTTCTCTGGGTTTTGTAAATTTACTTCATTTAATATCTCTAAAATATGCCTTTTAAAATCTTTAGTAACTATTTTGTGTATTACTAAAACTTCTTTTATTTGTTGCCCAATAGTTTTAACAGGATTTAGAGCACTTAATGCTTCTTGAAATATCATGCTTATTCTTTTACCACGTAGGTTTTGCATTTCGTATTCTGATATATCTAGAAGATTTTTACCCGCATAATTTATTTTTGCATTTTTACTAACTTTACAAGTATCTGGTAAAAGCTGCATTATTGCTAAGGCTGTAAGTGATTTACCACTACCAGACTCTCCAACAATTGCTAAAGTAGATTTTTTTTCAAGAACTAGATTGTCTATAGTAACTACAGTTTTTGTAAATTTTAATTCCAAGTTATTAATGCTAAGTACCTCAGTACCCATACTATCTCCTCAACTATTCAATTTTTTTTCTCTTGGGTCAAAAGCATCTCTGACACCATCAGCGAATATGTTTGCTGCTAACACCATCGTCGACATGAATAAGAAAGCTGCCGTTAATGGCCACCATATTGCTGGCTCTCTAGCAAGTTCAAGCCTTGCACTATTAATCATATTTCCCCAACTTATAGTAGTTGGAGCAACTCCAACTCCGATGTAAGATAGAACTGCTTCTGCAAGGACAAGTCCACTAAAGTCTATTACAGTTACAATTAATACAATGTGCATAACGTTAGGTAGTATATGCTTAAAAAGTATCGAAGGTTTACTAACTCCTAAGGTTTTTGCTGCAGTTACAAAGTCCATCTCCCTTAATTTTAATGTTTCACCTCGAAGTAGACGACAGAGAGATGTCCAGCCAGTTATTCCCAAAATAACACAAATCATCAGTAGTCGTACATCTGAGCTTTCCTCCATAGAGCCAAACCAAGTTGCGTGCTTTCCGAGCCAAACTTGCAAGCTAAGAATTGCCGCAGATATTAATAGAATTCCTGGAATAGCGCTTATAGTTGTGTAAATATATTGAATAATATCGTCAATAACTTTTCCAAAATATCCAGAGCATATACCGAATATAATTGCTAGAGGCAGACTAAATAAAGTAGTAATAGTCCCAAGAATAATTCCTGTGCGAATACTTTTCAAGGCCTGAAACAAGACATCCTGACCAACTGTATTTGTACCGAATACATGGTAGTATTTTGATACTACTAGTAAACATGAGGAAAAAAATAGTAGTAATGTTGTTGTAAAGATAATATTTCCATACATAGATTTATTTAAATTCATAAGACTGCTTCTCATATGATAAGACCATGAGTTAGTTCCTTTTGTTATATATGAATATATCCCAATAAACCCAAGTGAAAATATTAGTATGGTCAGAAAGTTAACCAGACATAGGTATAGCATGTGAGCGGCACTTAACGGATTATCTTTTACGATTTTTAGTGGCTCGTAATAACTTTCGTAATCACCATTTTTATTTTTAAAGTAACTTTTATTCAGATTATGAGTGGCAAATGGTTTAGAGTAGCTTTGCTCATCATCTTGCCCAAGTGGGGAAATGATTTGATCAAAAACACTATTTACATTATTTTTATATATTATACTGCCGTTATTCTCTCCTAAAGGTAATTTGAAATGAATGCTATCCAATAAGGCTATAACAAAGAAAAATATCAATAATACAAAGCAGGAGTTATATAATTTAACTTTAAAAATTTGTTGCCACTTTTGAGATAGACGTTGGTTTTTCCTAATCTTAGCTATAGAAAATAGTAAGAGAAAGAAAAAAAAGTATAACATATAGTCGGTAGCTAAAATTACTGGCTTGATAGGGTATAACATAAATTTCCTATTTTTAGTTAAATCTAATTCTTGGGTCAACTATGGTGTATACTATGTCAGTCAATATTAGACCAATCATATATAATACTGTTCCAAGAAATACCATTGCTCTGATAATTGCAAAGTCTTGTTGTGATATTGCATCTATTGTGTAGCTGCCTAGTCCTGGAATACCAAAGAAAGATTCCGTCAAGAGCGATCCAAGAAAAATTAGGGGTAAAATAGCAACTACACTTGTTACTATAGGTATTAAAGAGTTTGGTAAAATATGCCTTGATAATACCTGTAATTGTGACAAGCCTTTTGAGCGTGCGGTTATTGCATAAGGTTTGTGATATTCCTCTAGGAGAAGTGTTCGATACCAGCGAACACCAGAGCCAATTCCTGAAATTACAGCTATAGTAACTGGAAGTATGATAAATGAAATAGCATTTATACCAGGAATATAGCCAGATATAGGTACTAACTTCCACAGTTTCCCAACTAGATATTGCCCTGCTATGATGTAAAATAGCCCTGATATAGACATAAGAATAATGCATAGCACAATACCTCCTTTCTCTATATAGCTATTTCTAAAGAAAACAATAAGAAGTGAAAAACTTATATTAACAAGTATTCCAAGTATTAATGATGGAACTGCAATTGCTAGGCTTGGGTACATCCTTTTCTTGATATCAAAGTTTATATCTCTACCTCCATCTGAAGTGCCAAACTCAAATGTTACTAGGCTCTTAGTTTGAGAGTAGAATAGAGTTTTTTTTATGTTTCTTGGAAAGTTTTCTGCTTGGTTGTAGAATAACGGTTTATCGTATCCCTTGCTAATTTTCCAACGTTCTATAGCATCAGGCGTAATATTTTTGTTTCCTAATTGCATACGAGCCATGTCATCAGGGGTATTAACCATAAAAAATAACATGAATGTTATTATATTTACCCCTAAGAGAATAGGTATCATATATAAAGTTCTTTTTAAAATATAACTAAGCATAAAAATCTCTGATTTTAATTTAAGTTCTTAAAATTTACTTAACTGATTCACAAATGTCCTTCTTCTATAGCGAATGGTTGCTGGAACTAGAATAATTAAAATAGCTATGCTGATTACAAACAAAATATTAATATTAGGTTTGTTCCATTTTTGCTGCATTTCTCTCCTTAACTTTCCATTTACAGACTGGTATTTCCAAGTATTATTAGCAATAGGATTTATCTTGTTTGGCCCATTCCAGCTGTGGTCAAGTATGAATTTTTTTGAGAAAAAACCCCATATCCATGGTGCTTGTTGTTGGAGTATATCAGTCATTTCTGCTATTATTTCCGCTCTCTCACTATTGTTTTCAAGGTTTTTCATTTTTTCGAATAAAATGTCATATCTTTCGTTTGTAAAATTACTTGTATTTTCACCATTGTAGTTAACTTTGCCATTAGGTCCAAAAAGTAGGAATAAGAAATTCTCAGGGTCTGGGTAATCTGCATTCCAGCCTAGAGTATAAATTTGAGTACTTCCAGTTCTAATTTTTTCTTGAAATCTATTCCAACTGGTGTTGCGCACATACAAATCAATGCCTAGTTTTTTTAATTGTTTTCGATACCAGTTTGCTTGTGCTTTTGCACTTGGGCCAGATCCAACTGTATCAAGGTACAGGATTAGAGGTTTTCCATTTTTAATGTTTTTGCCGTTTGGGTAGCCAGCCTTTATAAGATATTCTTTGGCAACATCTAAGGATTTTTTCTTAATAATGCCATTTTCAAGTTCATACACATACGGATTATATTTTTTTTCATTTTGAAGCGAGCCAAATATTCCAGGTGGGATGTTACTTTGCGCAACTACCCCTCTGCCGTTTAAAAATATATTAACATATTCCTCGAAATCTATAGCGATTGAAATAGCCAATCTTAGAAGCCTGTTTTCTTCGCTTTTACCTCCAACTACTGGATCTAGCATATTAAACCCAGTATAAAAAATACTTGGGTCAGTGCTGGTTTCAAGTGATATACCAGAGTCTTCTAATTCAGATGTTAGTTCCATTTTGCCATTAGGAGATATTTGAATAGCTTGGTCAAAGTTATTTGAACTAATGGAGGACCTATCATAGTATCCTTGAAGGAATTTATACCAATATGGGATATTTTCTTTTTCTAAGCTTAGAACATATTTATCTACTAATGGTAAGCTTTTGCCTTGAAGTATTGCAAACTTATGATACTCGCTGTTGTTAGTTGTTAACAAGGGAAACTTTTCACCATGAAAATTAGGATTTTTACTCAGAATCATAAGGCTATTAGGGTCATTTTTACTTAGCATAAATGGTCCAGAGCCTACAGGAAGCCAGGATAAAGTTAAGTTTTTTGCAGCCATTCCAGGTTGCCTGTAAAATTCATCTACTTCCCAAGGTATTGGTGCAAAAAAAGGCATTGCAAGCCAGTAAATGAACTGTGAGTATTGGCCTTTTAATGTTATTTTGTATGTGTATTTATCAATAACACTGACACCAGATATTTCTTTACTTCTTAAGTCAGGATTTCCGTTTTTTATAAAATTCTTTTGTAATTCTTCACTAAATTCTTGCAGTCCAACTATATGTTTTTCCATCATACTTAGAATAGGAGAATTTACTCTAGGATCAGCCAATCTTTTTATTTCATAAACAAAGTCAGCAGCAACTAATTCCCTAGTGTCTTTATCTTTAAAGTCGTCTAATATTCTATATTTGCTCAGATTTTCTACGGGCAAATTTAAGTATTTGTATTCGTGAGTAGCATTTTTACTAAATGCCGGATGATTTTGATAAAATTGATTAGGTTTGATATGAATGATATATTCAGTTGATGCTATTTGTGATTTATTCTCATTTTTAATGGTATTCCCATTTTCATCAAGATATCTAATTGTTGGCATCTCGCTTGCAGATAATGGTACTAGCTCAAAAGGTCTTTTAAGGTAATGGTATTGCAGCGGTGGTTCATATATTTGACTTATAAATGCGTAGCTATCTTCACTGTATGCCTGTGCTGGATCTAGAGTTTTTGGTGGCGCTGAAAATGAGCTAAATATTATATTATCGCTTGAATTATAGGAATGTGGATCATTCCATGAACTTTTTTTACAGTTACTTATTATTAAACATGGTAATAAAATTAATATATTTACAAAACGTTTGCTCACGTAATTTTCCATTTTCTTGGCTACGCTAGTATAATATGTTAATATTCGAATGTAAAAAAATAAAGGGGGGCCAGACAAAATCCACGGTTGTATAAGTTACTTGGTAGGCATTAATTATTCTAATTATGTCTCGGCCATGTGCGGGATATGTCAAAAGCCCCTTAAACTTATTATAGCATATGTGCATGAAAATGCTGCTTTTTTTGCGTGATATTTTGTTATTAAAAGCTGTATTATTGTTATAATAAAATGCTAGTCATTATTATCTAACTTATGGAAAATAATTTTGAAAGTCGTAAAAGTTGCTCTTCCAGTTCAGATAAACAGCCTATTTGATTATTTGCCGGGTGAATTTTCACCTGCTAAAGGATCAAGAGTGGTGGTAAGCTTTCGACGGAAAAATATTGTCGGGGTGGTAATTAAGACTAACTGTGATAGCTCTCTCCCAAAATCTAAACTAAAAAATATTAATATGTGTTTAGATGAGATTCCACTTTTGTCAGATTTTTACTTAGAATTTATTTCATGGGTCAGTGACTATTATCATGAACCATTAGGTCAAGTTATAGCTGCAGCTCTTCCATCTTGCTTGAGAAAAATAGACGATATATCCCCAATGACAGATACGTGTTTTAGGCTTGCTGTTAACGTGAAAAGCAAGGGGCTTTCAAAAAAACAAGCTTGTTTGTATCATTTTATGGTAAACAAATGTTGTTCAGTAAGTTACTGGTGGTTACTTACCGAAGGTTTTAGAGATAAAACAATATCATCTTTAATACAGAGAGGAATATTAGTAGCTAGTGATAAGACTGAAGACACAATTGTCTCAAAACAGCAAATATTACCAAGCAAAGTAGAGCTTAATGAGGAGCAAAAAAATGCTGTTCATAGAGTAACAAATAATTATAATTATTCCACTTTTTTACTTGATGGTGTAACCGGCAGTGGTAAAACTCAGGTCTATCTAGAAATTATAGCGGATGTACTAGTATCAGGTCGTCAGGTTTTAGTTTTGTTGCCAGAAATTGGTTTAACCCCACAAACTCTTAAAAGGTTTAGGGCTAAATTTGATGTAAAGATTGTTGTAATACACTCAAAATTAACTGAGTTAGAGCGTCATGCCGCTTGGATGCTTGCTAATTCTGGTGAAGCAGATTTGGTTATAGGAACAAGGTCGGCTATTTTCACACCTATGCCTAAGCTTGGACTAATCGTTGTTGATGAGGAGCATGATAATTCTTTTAAACAACAATCTGGACTTCGATATTCAGCTCGTGATTGTGCAATAATGAGAGCTAAGCGATCAGATATAAATATTGTTTTGGGTAGCGCAACTCCTTCTTTAGAGAGTTATTACAATGTTAACCAAAGTAGATACGAATACTTGAAATTATCGCAGCGCGCTGGTGGCGCTACTATGCCAAAAATTAAGATTGTTGATCTAAGAGGTAGAAGGCTTCAGTTTGCTCTTGCAGAACAGTCACTACAGGCTATAAAGAAACATACTCAGATGGGTAATCAGGTTCTACTATTTTTAAATAGACGTGGATTTTGTCCGGTTATTTTTTGCCACGATTGTGGTTGGACGGCAAAGTGTACTAGATGTGATACTAATTATACCTATCATAAAGATAAGCACAAACTTATATGCCATTTGTGTAATTCGCAAAAATCACTATGCAAAAAATGCCCCAGTTGTGATTCTGAAAAGTTACATGAGGTTGGTATTGGCACTGAAAAGTTGGCTTTGGGAATGCAGGAGCTGTTTCCAGAATGTAACGTTAGCAGAATTGATAGAGATACTACTGGTGGTCAGAACACCTTTGATGAGGCTATGGATTCAGCATACTCAGGTACTAATCAAATTCTTGTTGGGACCCAGATGTTGGCTAAAGGACATCACTTGCCAAAATTAACTCTTGTTGTAGTTGTTGATTCTGATGGTGCTTTACATAGTAGTGATTTTAGAGCTGTTGAAAGGTTAGTGCAAACTGTAGTTCAAGTATCAGGTAGGGCAGGAAGGGAATCTTTGGCAGGAGAAGTAATTATACAAACACATTTTCCCGAGAATAAATTTTTACAATGCGTAACTGGGCACAATTATACAGAGTTTGTTAAACTTAGTTTGCATGATAGATCACAAGCTTCATTACCTCCTTATGGAGTCTTAGCCTTGTTAAGTGCGGAGGCACTTTTTGAAAAGCAGGCTTTAGAATTTTTAACTTCTTTAAAATTCTCCATACCCCAGTTAAATCTTGCTGGGGTTTCCTTAGTCGGTCCGATGTTGGCAGCTCAGCAAAAAAAAGTCGGGTAAATACCGGGCTAATTTATTAATTCACAGTCTCAAAAAAAGCCATTTACATGAGTTTTTAGCTGTTTTACTCGTGCAGATTGAAAAGCAAAAGTTAAAAAGTAGGGTTAAATGGTATTTAGATGTCGATCCTCAAGATGTTATTTAAATATTCTTAGCGAATAAATACTAACTTCTCTGCAGTTGATAAATCATTATTGAAAACATATCCATTTGTGTTGAATTCAAGTATGCCACTTGGGTCTTCAATTTTATTTTTTATTATAAATCTCGCCATGGCGCCACGTGCTTTCTTAGCGTGGATGCCAATGGTTTTTAGCTCATTATTTTTGTTTTCCTTGAAGTCTACCGTTATAATAGGGAATATATTTTGTTTGTGCCGTAATACCTTGGCATACTCATCTGATGCAAGGTTTATTACAACTTTACTCTTGTGCTGTTGAAGTGCCATGAGGACCCTTTCTGCAACCTTATTTCCCCAGAAATCGTAGAGATTATTACCTTTGCTATTGCCTAATGTTGTTTTCATTTCCAATCTATATGGCTGTATTAAGTCATATGGCTTTAATAAACCGTATAATCCAGAAATTATAGCTAAATTATGTTGGCAAAATTTCATATCTTCATGGGTAAAATCTAACGCTTGAAGACTTTGGTAAGCATCACCCTGGAAGGCAAGTACTGCCGGAGTTGTAATGGCGCTGTTACTGAAATTAGGGTCAAAGTTCTCATACCTTTTTTTATTAAGATCAGCGAGTGTAGGGCTAATTGACATTAATTTCCCAAGCTCATCAGAACTTAATCTTTTCAGCAGGGAAACTAACTCTCCTGCTTCTTGTCGAAACATAATTTCACTTGATATGGTATTTTTTTTATTTTTATCAAATACCTGTTTTTTAGCTGGGGATAATAAAGCTAACATAATAAATTCTCATTTTATTCATCATTATGTTTGTATTATATTAAAATTGATCTAAATCACAACTTAAAAAATAGTCCTAATAGTTATTTTACTTGCTTGCATCAAGGATTAGGCCGGTGCATAATTTAATCGGTAAAAATATTTAACAAGGAGTTATTATGTTTTCTATTCGTTATTCTCTAGTGTTTGCTGGAGCTCTTTTACTTTCCTCATGTGAAATGGCATCAAATGCTGTTTCAAGTAGTGCTTCTGAGTTTGTTTCGTCTCAAACAAGCGCTATTTCGAGCCAAAGTAAAGATGCATTTTTAAATGCAAGCTCTGCTGCTGGTACAAGTGTGGGTAGTAGTTACTAAGATATATTCAATTGCTATATTATGGCTGTCAAAACAGCCATAATATGGTGTACTTAATTATTCAGATACTTCTTCTAATTCAGCATTATGTTGTTTATTGCTTTTTTTGAAGCTAGTTTGATTCATTGTAAGGCTATCATTCACGACCTTTCTTAGTTTAAGGCCTGCTTTAAAGTGAGGTCTCCATTTTTCAAGTGTGGCAACTATTTGGCCATTTTTAGGGTTCCTTGCATTTGTTCTTGCTTTTCTATGGCGTAAAGTGATACTGCCAAAACCCCTGACTTCAATCCTATTTCCATCGGCAAGAGCTTCAATCATTATTTCAATTATCTGGCTTACTACCTGTTCTGTCTCTTTTGGGGGTATAGACGGGAATTGTCCTGCCACTGCGCTAAGAAGTTCTGATTTTACCATAATTGTCACCTTTTTTATGAAACGGTTTTAGCAGTTGCTAAAAAATAAAAATATAAATTAGCGTAGAAAATATATGAAGTCAATGATATTGAACGTTTTTATTAAGCTTGTTAAGTTAGACCTTATTGCAAAATTTTTATTCTTGTTTAATCCTGCTAGATTATTGGATAATTTTTTATTACTATAATGTTGCTTTAAAGTTAACTTTAACAGGTGTTCTTTTGCGATTACTCAAGTTTTTTTTGTTACTAACATTTTTTTGTATAGCATACTCAGCCCAGTCTATTGGTAAAAAATACGATGGTTTATATGTGTCATCTGTTATTGTGAAAAATAAAACAGATCAGGAGTGGAGGAGAGCTGTTAAGGACGCTTTTGATGAAGTTTTGGTCAAAGTTAGTGGGAATCCTGGAGTTAACACATTAAGTTCAATAAAAGATGAAATGCTGACACATAAGCAGATAGTTCAGCAGTTTTCATATGAGAATGCTGCTGGAAAAGATGGAGAAAGTGTTTTATCTTTGAAAGTTAACTTTGATATTGAAATGGTTAATGATATCTTAAAAAAATCAGGGCAAATGATTTGGGGTGATATTAGACCTGAGACGATGGTTTGGTTTTTAAACGATAGTGATTCGAGTAATGTTGTCATTACAGATCAAGATGATGAGTCTAGAATATTTAAGGATGTTGCTACAAAGTGGGGGGTTAATTTATACTTCCCTATAACAGATATAAAATATAATTCTCTGGCTAACTTAGATATAGATTCAAATGATGTTACACGTTTGGTAAAAGAGTTTTCAGCTAGGTATAATGTTGAGCAGATTCTTATTGGGCAACATGATAGGCGGTTTAGTGACAAGTTTAATTGGAAGTTAGTTACAGTTGATGATGAATATTCCTGGAGCTACGATAATACTAGTTTTAATGAGAGTATAAGTAATGCAATTGGGCATATGGTCAAGGATATGGTTTCGAGAAATGCAGTTTTTCAGGAGGACTACTTGGAATCAGTTACAACAGTAAGCTTTAGTAATGTATCTTCACTATCTTCATATCAAAGCCTTCTAAATTTTTTAAAATCTTCTCCCATAGTCTCCGAATTTTACGTCGATAAAGTCCAAGATAACTACGTGTCATTTTCTATAATTTCAAAGGGCGGTAGTGTTGCTTTATCAGATTATTTTCAAAAAAATAAAAATAAATTTGCTTTAATTGCAGACCCAGATGCATATGAAACTGTTGAGATGGCTTATTCATGGCTTGAGTGATAGAGTTTATATGATAGAGTACCAGCAGTTATGTTTAGATCTAAGATGTTCGGGTAGCTATTCATTCGATAGTTTCGTTGGAAGTAGACACATTGTTGATGTGTTGAAAAATATTGTATCTGGTAGTTTTTGTAACCATAATATATTTATCTCATCTAGATATTGTTCAGGAAAAACCCATCTCCTTAAAGCTACAAGCCAGTGGTGTATTGATTCTGGTGCAAGTGTTATTTATATTGATATGAAAGACATAGCTAGATTGTCTCCTGAAATTTTTAAAGGTCTTAGTGGTGTTGATTTAGTATGTCTTGATAATATAAATTTAGTTGCTGGTCATGTTATATGGGAAGAGGCATTATTTAATCTTTTTAAGCGTATGCAGGTGGTGTATCGGCCACTTGTTTTGTCCGGTAATAGTTTTCCCCGTTATATAGATTTTGTCCTGCCAGATCTTAAAACAAGGCTTTGCTCGTGTTTGTGTCTCGAACTTGATAACTTAGATGATGCTGAGAAAATTATTCTCTTAAAGAATAAAGCGATTGAAATGGGTTTAAATGTGTCTGATGATGTTTTGGCTTATATAATAAATAATTCAAAGAGTGATGTTGTAAGCTTGTTAGAGTGCTTAGATTTCCTCTCAACAGAAAGTTTCACCAAGATGCAAAGACCAACAATATCTATTGTTAAAAAATACATAAATAAAATTTAATTATTTTATTGACATGTCTTTTATATTTCTTGTATACTTAGATTGTGGGCTTATTCCAAAAAGAGTAAGCAGTTCCAAGGATGGAGCAAGAGTAGCACATAGGAGTCTAAAACTAATATATTTAATTTCAAATATTAAACAAGATTCATTGTTGCTAATGCCATTTTTTTTAATGCCTTATTTTGGAGGGAACCAATGCAGGCTACTAGAAAGAGTGCTGGTGAAGAGTACAATAAATATGTTTCACATTTAAAGAGTGTAGTCACTGTTGTTAATGGCCAACTTCATTACTTAAATTCGCGCCTGAGAGATATAATTTCAAATGAAGATATTGATATTAATACTCGATATTATCAAGCTTCTAGTCTATATGCTCAAATGTTGAGATTATTCTATGTGATTGATAGAATCCATAATTATAGTGATTCAAATTTAACTAAAGAATCCTCTAACATAGATTTTATTGCAGGCTCTGCAAGCTTGGATCTAGTTGACTTTGTTGATCAATGTCGTCATCTTGATCATCACATCAATAAGGTAAATGAAGGCTATCTAGCTAAGGGTAAAGTGCAAAAAGCAGCTGTTAACCAAACAATTATTGATCAGTCAATTTTATGGATAACTCAAAATAATAAGGATCTAGTAAAGTCAAACATATCAGTCCAGAAATTTTTTCTTGACTCAAATTATCAAAGTTCTCTGGAGTCTCTAGATCCAAGTGAATCACTCAAAGATAAGCCAACCATGAAAGCATACATGGAGCAGCAAAAAAATGATGCATGGCAGTTTATTTTGTCAAATCTTCGAGATGCATTTTGCCAAGATTACATAGACACTGGAATTTATCCTGCAAAATTTTCAGATATAAAAATGACTAATGCAATTTCATATCGTGATTTTTTGAAAGGAGCAGAGCAAGATATTACTTTAACAAAGTTACCTCTTGAGCTAAGTAATTTAAATGAGCCCGAAAAATTAAGGGTTTTAGAGGAAAAAGTAACAGCTTTGGGGTTTGATGTTTCACCTGAAGTTTTGGGTAATCTTGTCAAAAATTCAAGCTTTAAGAGTTACTACGTTAAAAACTACATGTTAAACAGAACTAATAAGCCCTACCTGCAAGGTATAGTTAAAGGGTTAGAAGATTCTTACATGAATACAGTTCTAGATAAAATAAGTTCAGACTTTGATGGAGTTATTAGTGAGGTAGCCGAGTCATCAATGTACACCCTTGATGAATTTTCTGAGAGCAAAATAAATTATAGTTTTACTGACCCAGAAACATCTGGTCATTTTCGCTTTGAAAAGACGGCATGTTCATTTTTATCTCATTTGCAAATCAGTGCCTTAAGCAAAAATCTTGAGCAAAAGTATGGGAGTGACATATATGACAGTGGAAAGATTTTAAGGGAGTTTAGTATATCTGACTCGAATATCTCCTCTACCAAAATTGATAGGAATAAATATAATTTCTTCATGGCTATTATAAATGAAACGGAGTTTCTTCGTGATTCTGGTTATGATTTTTATGTTTCTCTTTATAAAATGAACAAAGAGGATAGAAGTGAGCTACTTGAATCAGCTGCAGATTACTTAAAGTCCCCAGGATTTTTAAGTAGATTGCAGTGGATCTCACAAATGGAGGTAGTTGCGGCTAACTCTGGTGATAGAGACAAGAGGAGATTTTACAAAAGATTTTCCGAAGTACTAAAAATGTACGCATATGCTGTAAAAAAAGTAAATCTAAACGTAGAGAATAATAGTAAGATGCTTTCTAAGCAGCAATATATGGATGAATTTACAAATGATCAGGACTATATAAATTTGCACCTATATAATTCCTCCTTTGCAAATTTTACATATTACTATGACAAGCCTAGTTTGAAGTCATTAGTCGATATGGATCGATATTCATATCGAACTAGTATGCCAATAAATGGGGTGGAGCAAATAACAACATTTATCGAAGGTGGAGGGATTTTAGATACTTTGCCAGTAGAAGTCAGAAGCATGATAGTATCAGATTATTTACTTTTTGAGCAAAGATATGTCTGGCAGGAAGATTCACACATTTTAGCTAATGTTTTGCGGCAGATAGATAATGCCTCGAGTAAGCATGATAGTGAGAAAGCTAAGATTAATTATGCAATTACTAACTTTGAAAATAATGACTTTCAAATGGATGATTCTGTAATATTTAAAGCCATAAAAGATGATGATTATCGTTACTTAAGAGTTTTACTTGAAAATAATGTAAGTTTGGTTGCCAAAAATGAAGAGGGGCTAAACCCACTAGAGTATGCTATTTAGCACGATAACTTGCGCATGGTAAAAAGAATTATCATGGACATAGACAGGCGGAGACAACTAGCAGGTAACTCAGGTAATTTCCCTTTGCCATTGCGATTTGCTATCAAGAATAACAGTATAGAATCCACGCCTTTCTTACTAGAAATAATAGGAGTGAACAACTTATCTAAAACAATAATGCACGAAGCAGTTAAAAGTGGTAATTTGTTGATGGTAAAACTTCTCTTGAACGAAGGTGTGAGTCCAAATAACAAGGATTCTTCTGGCTGTCTTCCAATATCATATGTTCCTAAAGACAGAGAAGATATGGTACAGCTTCTCTCTGGCAAGCCACTTGCTGATATAGTTCCAAAAAAATCAGCTCTTCAGAGTAAAAATGCAATTTTTGATAGCAAAAATATAAAAAAATTAAGAGATGTTTTTTCTTTATATGGTAAGGGAGCTAATAGGTCAGATTTATGGATGAGAAGGGGGGTATTTATTTTGCTTGCTATTTCTATATCCTCATTTGCAGCAGCTTTTTTCTATCCTATTAACTTGCTTCTTAATGTTGCTATGATTGCATGTTATTCAGCGGTGATATTGGAGTCTTATGTCAGTAATATATGCCTGCCAAATAGCCCAAAAATTACAGAAGTCATGTTAGATAATACAATGTTGGGGGTACAAAGAGATGAAGGTGCTAAAGTAAATAGTGCATTATTATTTCCATTCATAAGTGATAATACAAATAATGCGAAATCAAGTGAAATAATTAATTCAGTATCAAGTAATGATAATGATATTAAATTATTAGATAAGGAAAATTTTGCGCCAGATAATCTTGTAGCTCTGGATTCAACCGTGAGGGTGTAAAATGATTGTAACAAGTTTTACTGAAGAGTTAATTAATAAATTTTGTCTTGTAATTAGAGGTCATGTAAACAGTGGGAATGAAAGTTTTGTACCCGTAATGTCCCAACTCTTCAACTTAATTGATTCTGATATTTTTGCTAGGCATGGTCGTGGAGTAATTGCCGAACAGATTAATAATTTTTTTACTACGCCAAGTAAAGGAGGGGCTTTTTTAACTGACTTGAACTGTTTTTTTCTGCGTGATGATGTGAGGTATTTTATCGCAAAGTTAAAGAAGGAGTGCTCCAATACAAATGACATAAGTTCTGACTTGAATGATTTTACTTGCTTTTTAGATTTGGTGTCTAACTGTGTTGCACAAAATTACAAAAACTCATCTCATAAGAGTGGATTTGTTAATATTAAACTTAGACTTGATGCTAATGAACAGCGAGAGTTTAGGCTTCAAGCAAATTCTGATTTCAGCAAGTTTTTAAAATTTATAGACACATCAGAGTCTCAATGTTATTTATTGATATGTGATCATAAATCATATGTAAGTATTGCATGTATAATTTTGTCTTTAGTAGTTTTTTCATGCTCTATTTTTTTCACTCATCAAATAATATTATTTTCATTATCAGTGTTAATGTTATTTTTCGGTATTGCGGTACACGTTTACAATATAATTTTTGCATCCCAGACAAAATATTTCTTTGAGAGTAAGGGTTGGGGTAATTGCTCTGATATTAGTAGCTCTAGTTTGTCAGGTAATTTTAATAAAGGTGATATAACAATTGAGTCAATGTATATAGATGAAACAAGCTACTCTGGAATGCTAGCTGAGGAAAGATAAGGCTAATGATTATTATCTGTTAATAGATCTAAGAAAGTTTTAATGCTAGCTGCGCAATTCTTTTGCCAAATGCTATACATATTTTTTTCTCGTCAGCATCTACTGCTCTACTGCCGTCTCCACCAGCTAAATGAGATGGTCCATACGGTGTGCCGCCTGATTTTGTTGAAATTAATGAGCTCTCTGTATATGGAACCCCAGCTATTATCATACCGTGGTGCATTAGTGGTATTAGCATGCTGATAATTGTTGTCTCCATACCACCATGAAGAGATCCAGTCGAAGTAAAACATCCTGCCGGTTTACCCGCTAGTTTGCCAGATAGCCATGTAGATGTAGTTTGATCTAGAAAATATTTCAGCTGAGATGCCATATTTCCAAAGCGAGTAGGGCTACCAAGTATTAATCCAGAGCAGTTTTCAAGCTCATCAATAGATGCGTATGGAGATCCACTTTCAGGGATAATGGGGGCATCTTTCTTAGAATTTGTAGGGCTTATATCTGGAACTGTTCTTAACACAGCTTCTATACCCTTAATGCTATCAACGCCATTACATATTTGTTTGGCCATTTCAAGCGTGTTTTTATAGCTACTATAGTATAAAACTAGTACATACTTATTGTCAGGCATAATATTTCCTTAGTGACTAACACAATAATGATAGGTTATTTCCTTTTTATATTCAATCGCCAGAGAAAATAATCTATAATTTTGGCAGTAACTTGATCTTGAGGTTTAAAAATGAAACAAGCTATGTCTAAGATATACAATCTATCAGTCTTTTGTTGTGTTCATGCGAAAAAAGTCGATTGTATGGGGCGGTCAGCTATTTTATCTTTTACTTCGATGTTTTCATTAGTTCCGATTTTGGTTCTAACAATGAGTTTCATAAGTCTGTTACCTGTATTAAAGGTCTTCAGTGCTCAGGTAGAGAATTTGCTTCTTTCACACATATCCGTCTTCAATGCTGATAACTTATCTTTTTACATACGAGGCTTTATCGAAAAATCAAGTGATTTATCCTCTATAGGTTTTCTATTTCTCTTCATCTCAAGTTTTTTACTCTTCCTTGAAATAGAGACAGCTTTTGATAAAATATGGCAGGTAAAAAAGATAAGGCATGGTTTAATAAGTTCTCTGTTACACTCATGTTTGCTTTTACTTCTTCCAGTGATGTTTTGTTTAACTATTTTTCTTGAATATTCATTACCAGCTATTTTTGAATCACTTGGCTTTATGGATTACATATCACCAGCATTTTGGACTTTCTCAATGGCCATACTAATATTTTCTAGTTTGTATAAGATAATCCCAAGTTGTCACGTAAAAACCACTTATGCAATAGTTTCTGGGATTTTTTCATCAATCTTGTTTGTTGTCTTAAAACATTCCTTAATTATTTATTTTTCGATGTTTAACAGTTATGCTAATCTCTATGGTGCTTTTGCTGCTTTGCCAATATTCATGTTATGGCTATATTGTTCTTGGCTAATTATCTTAATGGGAGCGGTTCTCAGTTATGCGTTGGATAAATTCAAGTAAAAAATTAATTTTTTTATCATTCATAATATTTATCTTGTCTATTTGTTATGCTGATACAGACATTCTTCTTGGCGGGAAGTCAAACAACAAAATTGGCAAGATAGAAAGTTCTCAACTCAGGGATAAGGAGACTTTGTCCTCTTTAGCGAGACGAAATGATTTGGGCTATGATGAGCTAATTCAGGCTAATCCTAGTGTAGACCTTGAAAATATCCATGTTGGGGATGTTCTAGTAATTCCAAGTAGCCATTTACTCTTAGAGCAGCCAAAGAAAGATATTGTTGTAAACTTACCAGAAAGGAGACTTTATCA
Source organism: Pseudomonadota bacterium (assembly GCA_036340215.1). Lineage (GTDB taxonomy): Bacteria > Pseudomonadota > Gammaproteobacteria > Comchoanobacterales > Comchoanobacteraceae > JABJPE01. Next base: position 27,305 of record JAYYZF010000093.1, read on the forward strand.
TCATCTTAAAGGTAAGTTAAAAATAAAAACTTATCCTGTTGGGGTAGGCGAGCTAGGATGGTCTACACCCTTAGGAAAAATGACAATAATAGGTAAACGAAGAGACCCACATTGGTATGTGCCAAAATCGGTTTTAGAAAAGAATGAAAAAGAGGGTATAACATTACCAAGAGTTGTTGCTCCAGGACCTGATAATCCACTTGGAACAAGAGCTATGCGCTTATCTTCACCATCTTATCTTATCCATGGAACAAACGAGCCAGATGGCGTTGGTAAAAGAAGTACGGCAGGTTGTATAAGTTTATACCCAGAAGATATTATAAATTTATACAGAGATACAAAGATGGATAGCTCTGTTAACATAGTTAACCATGATTTAAAATGGATGCTCGATGGTGATTATCTTTGTGTAGAAGTCCATCCACCAATAGATCTTAGTTCTAAGAATGAAATCCTACAAGATAATAGAGAAAGATTAGATTACATTCAGCAAGAAAAATTTAACTTACTTGAGGCTAAGTTCAGTATTGATAAGGCATATAACAGTTACTGGCAGCTTATAAAAAAAGAACAGTTAGGTGTTCCTCAGTGCGTTAAAGTTTATTAATGGTTCTTATTATGAAAGTACAGATTAAAATTATGAATAAAAAATTAGGCTCTGAAATTCCAATGCCTGTTTTCCAAACAGCTGGTTCTGCAGGTCTGGATTTGCGTGCTTGTTTGACAGAGGATTTATTGATTAAACCTGACGATAAAGTTTTAGTTGGTACTGGCCTTGCTATATTTATAGGTGATGCTGACTACGCCGCAATGATATTACCAAGATCAGGCCTTGGGCATAAGCATGGTATAATTTTGGGTAATACTATAGGTTTAATAGATTCAGACTATCAAGGTGAACTTATGGTTTCGTGTTGGAATAGGGGAAATAAAGATTATAAGCTTGCTGTTGGTGAGAGATTTGCTCAGCTTATTTTCACAAGGGTATACCAGCCACAGATTATTGTTGTGGATGATTTTAAGCCTACTGAGCGCGGTCAAGGTGGTTTTGGAAGTACTGGTAGTAATGAAAATATATCCACATAAGGAGGAGTGATTTGACGACATATTCTGTAACTAAGAGTTTAAAAAAAGAAATATTCAGGGCTTATGACATTCGTGGTGTAGTGAATGATGGTATTGACGCTAATACTGTGTATACCATAGGAAAGGCTTTGGCTACTAAGATAAAATCAGGCGGAAGGAACAAAGTGATAATAGGTCGAGATGGTCGTTTATCAAGTCCGCATTTGAGTGATGCATTGATTGCTGGCTTTATTACGAGTGGTTGTGATGTTATTTTTATTGGGGAAGTTCCTTCACCAATTTTGTATTTTGCCACTTTTAATTTAGGAATTGAAGATGCAGTAATGCTTACAGGTAGTCATAATCCAAAGAATTATAATGGTTTGAAAATGATTGTTGGTGGTAAGACTTTGTCAGAGTCAGATATAAAAAATATCTACGATTTAATACTTAACACTGATTTTACTGCTACAAAAGAAGGTGTGAAAACAGATATTGAGATTATAGATAGTTACATTGATGATGTTTGCCAGCGTGTCAACTTAAACCGACCCCTTAAGGTTGTTTTAGATTGTGGCAATGGTGTAGCAAGCAATGTCGCACCTAAGTTATTTGAAAATCTAGGTTGTGAGGTTGTTAAGCTATACTGTAATGTTGATGGTAACTTCCCTAATCATCACCCTAACCCCAGTGTAGCTGAAAATTTAGTAGATTTAATTGATGCTGTTAGGGAATACAATGCAGACGTGGGGTTGGCATTTGATGGTGATGCAGATCGTATTGGAGTTGTTGACAATAGCGGCAAAATAATTTGGCCTGATAGACTCATGATGGCCTACAGTAATGATATCTTACAGAGGTCTCCTGGTGAAAAGATTGTATTTGATGTCAAGTGTAGTAGTTTATTAGAAAGTGTCATAGCATCTAACGGTGGCTTACCTATCCAGTGGAGAACCGGTCACTCTGTGTTGAAGGCAAAAATGATATCTGAGCAAGCAGCTCTCGCTGGTGAAATGAGTGGTCATATATTTTTCAAGGAAAACTGGTATGGGTTTGATGATGGAGTTTACTCAGGTGCTCGTCTTCTAAAAATATTATCAGCAACTACTCAATCATGCGCAGCCTTCTTTGATAGTTTCCCCGAGGGTATTAATACCCCAGAAATAATAATACCAATAGCTGAGAATAAAAAATTTGTCTTTATGAAAGAATTAGTGAGCAAGGCTGATTTTAAAGATGCTTCTGTTAATACAATAGATGGCTTACGGGTCACTTTTAAGTATGGCTGGGGATTGGTGAGGGCGTCAAATACAACTCCTGCATTAACTTTACGCTTTGAGGCTAACTCTGCTGAGAACTTGACTAAGGTGCAAAATATTATGTGTAAATATATGCATGATGTTGACCCATCTCTAGATTTATCAAGTCTCCTAGCTTGTGAAGAGCAAATCAATGCTTAACTTAATTGAGTTTTACCGCATTTTTTGTTATAATTGTATTATAGGAGTTTTAGATGGAACCTAATTTTTTCTGGATATTTTTAGCAATATGCCTCTTGATAGCGGAAGCTTTGACACTTGGTATATTCATCTTGTTTTTTGGTCTTGGTGCATTAGTTACTGGCCTTATACTGTATATAGTGCCATTAAGCTTTAACTCACAGATTATTTTGTTCCTTACAATATCAGTTGTGACTCTGCTCTGCATGCGTAATACTATGCGTTCCTGGTTATATGGTAAAAAGAAAGCAGTGACAACTGATAATGTCGAGGATGTCCTTGGAAGAAGAGCTGTTGTTATTGACGCTATTGTTCCTCCAAAATACGGCTTAGTTGATATGAAAGGTACTAACTGGAAGGCAGAGTCTGAAAAAGAAATAAGCAAAGACAAGACAGTCGAGGTTATTGGTAGGGAAAATTTGGTATTAAAAGTAAGAGAATTAGATACTAAAGATAATTA